>NZ_JAEQNB010000001.1:723928-957244 GCF_016722965.1 Tumebacillus amylolyticus | reverse complement strand
CGCTCTGACTCCGAACTTCGATTCGGGCACGCCTACTTACACGGTGAGCGTTGGCAATGCAGTCACGAATCTCACCGTCACCCCGACGGTTTCGAATTCGCACGCGACTGTGAAAGTCGGCACGGAGGATGTTACCAGCGGCAGCGCTTCCTCTCCGATTGCTCTGTCCGTCGGCTCAAACGTCATTTCGGTAACGGTCAAAGCGGAGAACGGCGATACGCAAACCTACTCTCTCACCGTGACTCGTGCGGCGGCTCCGCTTTCGAGCGATGCAACCCTCAGCAATTTGACGGTCAGCCAGGGCGCTCTGACTCCAAACTTCGATTCGGGCACGCCTACTTACACGGTGAGCGTTGGCAATGCAGTCACGAATCTCACCGTCACCCCGACGGTTTCCGATTCGCACGCGACTGTGAAAGTCGGCACAGAAGACGTTACCAGCGGCAACGCTTCCTCTCCGATTGCGCTGTCCGTCGGCTCAAACGTCATTTCGGTAACGGTCAAAGCGGAGAACGGCGATACGCAAACCTACTCTCTCACTGTGACTCGTGCGGCGGCTCCGCTTTCGAGCGATGCAACCCTCAGCAATTTGACGGTCAGCCAGGGCACGCTGACTCCGAATTTCGATTCGGGCAAAACGTCCTACACCGTACACGTAGGCAATGTAGTGAACAGCCTGACCCTTACTCCTACACTTGCCGAAGCACAGGCAACGGTACTGGTCAATGGAGTTGCGGTCATCAGCGGCCAGGCTTCCGCTCCGATCTCCTTGAATGTTGGCAGCAACACCCTGACAGTGGTTGTCACCGCTCAGGATGGATCGACTCAAAAAACGTACACCCTCACCGTAATCCGAGCAGGCGGTAGCACCCCGTCTACCGGCACGGTTACGGTCGTCGTCACCGGAGGTTCCTCCACCGGCTCCACGATTCAAGACATGACGCAAAAACTGGGAACGAATTTGAACGTCTCCGCGACGATCTATGGCGCTGACGGGAAACCGCTCAACCTGTCTGACATCCCGGTCAAAAACGACGGCACGTTCCAAATGCCAAACGTTCAAACCGGAACCTACCACATGGTTCTGAACGTCATCGCGCCGACCGGTGAAAAACTTGCAGGTCAACCAGCGACCCTGACCGTCGACAGCAACCATGCGGCGAAGATCCAAACCGAGTTGATCGACCCGTTCGGCATCGTCCGCGACTCCATCACACATCAACCGATTGATGGTGTCAAAACGACCCTGTACTGGGCAGATACCCAACTCAACCGTGACAAAGGCCGCACGCCGAACACGCCGGTCAATCTCCCGGAACTTTCGAACATGGCTCCGAACCAAAACCACAACCCGCAGATCACCCGCGATGGCGGTCAATACGGGTGGATGGTCTTCCCGGACGGTGATTACTACATGGTTGCACAACGAGACGGCTATGTTGTATACGACAGTCGTCAAGACCTCCGAGATGAACAACAAGGCGATACCAGTTTCATCCGCAACGGGCTGATCCACGTCGGACAAACCATCGTCCAAATGAACTATGACATGGAACCGAAGGCCGTACGCGAAGGCGTTCACCAACCGTACATCTACGGCTATCCGAACGGCACCTTCGGCCCCGACAACCAGATCACCCGCGCAGAACTCGCCGCCATCCTCGCGCGCATTCTGCCGGATGGCACGAACTCTGCAACCGTACCGTCCTTCCAAGATCTCCAAGCAACGCACTGGGCGTACAACTCCATTGCGAAAGTCTTCGGTTTGAAGATCATGGTCGGCAACCCGGACGGCACCTTCCGCCCGGACGATGTCGTCACTCGCGCCGAGATGGCGGTCGTCATCGCGAAGCTCAAACAGCTTCCGACCGCACTCGATACGGACTTCTCTGACATCGGCGGCCACTGGGCGCAAGCGTTCATCGCCCAAGCAGAACAAAGCGGTTATGTGACCGGCTACCCGGATCATACCTATCGCCCGGACCAAGCGATCACCCGCGCAGAAACGGTCGTCATCATGAACCGTGTGCTTCAACGCCACGTCCAACACGTTGACACACCGTCCATTTGGTCCGACGTACCCTCGACTTTCTGGGGCTACGCAGACATCATGGAAGCCTCTCAATCACATGACTACCAAGTGCTGCAAGACGGCTCCGAAGTCTGGAAGAAGTAAGAAAAAAGCTGACGTCCCAATGGACGTCAGCTTTTTTGCGTGTTCATGATCTGCTCCAACACCTGATCGGCCGGCATCGGGCGGAAGTAGATAAACCCTTGCACCAAATTGCACCCGTGCTTGAACAGGAAATCGACTTGCTCCTCCGTCTCGACTCCTTCGGCGATGACTTCCATCCCCAGCGTCTGCGCCATCGCGATGATCGTGGTGACGATCGGCGCGCGATCGGCTTGGGAATCGATGCTCTGGACAAACGACCGATCGATTTTGAGCGATTGGATCGGGAACAAGTTCAGATATTGCAACGAGGAATACCCCGTCCCAAAGTCGTCAATTGATATGGATATGCCCAATTGGTGCAACTCTTGCATCGTTTGTTTGACACGTTCGACGTCCTTCATGACAACGCTTTCCGTGATCTCCAATTCGAGCAACTCCGGCGGAAGTCCGGTCTGCCGGAGCTTGTCCACGACCTGCTCCACGTAGTCTCCTTGGTGGAACTGAAGCGCCGAGACGTTGACCGCGACTCGCAGCGGAGTGCCCGCCTCAAGCCATGCCTTCGCTTGCAGGCAGGCGATCTCCAGCGCAATATCGCCGATTTGCGGGATCAGCCCCGTGTCTTCGGCGAGCGGGATGAAGTCTGCGGGCGACACCATGCCGCGCTGTGGATGAATCCAGCGGATCAGCGCTTCCACGCTTGTGATACTCCCTTGTTGAATGTCGACTTTCGGCTGGTAGTACAGCACGAACTCGCGGTTGGCGACGGCGACCCGCAGGTCTTTTTCCAACGAATACAGTTCGGCGGGGTCTCGGTCCGATTGGCGGTAGATCTCCACTTGGTGACGCGTGATCTTGGCGGTGTGGACGGCGGAGTCTGCGTTTTTCAGCAGGGTATCGGCGTCCAGCGCGTGAAGAGGGTAGATCGCAATCCCGACGCTCGGCGTCATGAACAATTCCTTGCCTTCAATCAAAAACTGCCTGCCGATGCAATGGAGCAGATACGAAACGGTGTCCAGAATCGACGTATACGAAGATTGGTTGCTGAGCAGGATCGTGAATTCATCCCCAACCACGCGAGCCACAAACAAACCGGACTCTGCACAACACTGTTGCAGACGCTCCGCCACCGCTTGCAAGAAGCGATCTCCAAACGCATGGCCGAACGAATCGTTGATGTTCTTGAAGCGGTCGATATCCAGATAGAGAAGTGCTGTGAGCGTTCCGTTCTGCCCCGCCCGTTCGATAGACTTGCCGATCTCCTGCACCATGAACCGTCTGTTCGGAAGTCCGGTGAGGTCGTCGTAGTACGCCATCCGTTTCAACTCGGTCTGCATCTGGTTGAAGGCGGTCACGTTCTTGATCGTTCCATAGACGCCGACGACTTCCCCGTTGACGAAGATCGGCAGTTTGGACGCCTGCACGTCGACTTTTTCCCCCCGGACGTTCAGGATCGACAGTTCGTAGGCGCCCGTCGTCAGTCCGGACTTGGCTTCGAGGAACTTCTGCCACGCGAGTTCGCGATGTTCCGACGCAACGACTTCCAAGAACGGGAGATACTCCAATTCCTCGCGAGTCATACCCGTCACCGTTCCGCAAGACTCGTTCAACGTCACCAACCTGCCCTCCAAATCGAGGGAAAAAATCGCATCCGGATGATGGTCGAACAGCGAACGATACCGCTGCTCGCTCTCCTCTAACAACTGCTTGGACAATTTGCGTTCGGAGATGTCTCGCCCGATTGCGATGACATGCGTGATTTGCCCGGTTTTGTCGAGAATCGGAGAGCCTGTGACTTCCATGTCGATCCATCCGGTTTTGGTTCGAAAGCGCATTTCCAACATGCGGGTGTGTTTCGTAACCAACAAGTCATAGAATTCAGATTTAATGGAAGACAGTTCGTTAGGGTGTACAAATTCGAACACCGATTTCCCAATGAACTCGTCTGCCGCAAAGCCTAAAACCGTCACATGAGAGGGGGATGCGTATTCGAGAATCCCTTCTCGGTCCATGACGGAAATGATGTCGGTCATATGGTCACACATGATATCGATTTGGTTGGAGAGGGTTTGGTGATGGGTGAACGCGCGGTCCTGTAACACCGACTTCGCCAACAAGCGGGCCAGCGACTCCATGATCGCGACGTCGCGGTCTTGAAAGGGATATGGCTGCGAATCAACAGCACCCAGTGTTCCGTACAGCACCCCGTCTTCCAAGACGATTGGAACCCCGAGGAACGCTTGAACGCCGGGGATCGAAGATTCTTCCAGATGAGAGATGAGGATCGGCTCGCGGCTGTTTCCAAGTGCGAGGAGTTTGCGGCACACTTCATCGGAAAGCATGAGTCCGCCTCGATCCAACACATTTTCAACAGGACTCCCGGCATTTTCGATATGTGCGACAAAGAAAGTTGTAGTCCCAAGGAATTCACTCAGTATGTTCAGGACTTCACGTTCTGCCACTCCTACGTTATGTCGGTCCTTGTCCATGAGATTCATCCATTTCCCCCCAGTCCCCATCGAGCTAACTAGTAGTTTTTACTAACATCTCGTATTAAGTATAGTTATACATTTCGACAAAAAATCCTTTTTGTTGCCGAAAAAAAAAGCTGACGTCCGTGGTGGACATCAGCTTTTTTTCCGTGCAGGCAGGCGTTCGATATACGCGCGTGACTCTTTTTCCAATTCCAAGACGTTCGTCATGGGGTTGCTGTATTCCTCGGTCCCTTCCTTGCGTTCACGGGAGAGGAGGTCAATCGTGACGGAGCCCTCCGAGAGATAGAGCAGGTCGTCTTGCACAAACGACCCCGTCGGGAAGTAGAACAACTCGCCAATGCGGTTGTGAGGTTGGTTGAGCAGGTCTTGCCCGAAGTGAATCTGGTCGCCGAGTTTCACGCCCAGCAGGTTGGCAAGCGTCGGCATCGTATCGACTTGCCCGCCGATGCCGTGCAAGGTTTCGGCCCCCATCCCCGGCACGTGCATGATCATCGGGATGTTCAGCATGTCGGTTTTGTCATACGGATGACCGAGCAGTTCTTGCAGAGATGTGGCGTCTTCGGCTGAGACCGAGTCGGCGTGGAACGCGAAGTGGTCGCCGTAGAGCGCGATCACCGTCTGGTCGTAGAGGCCGTTTTGCTTCAAGAGGTCGAAGAATGTGCCCAGTGCCGCGTCTGTGTAATGCACGGCGTGCAGATAATCGCCGAGCATCGTGCCTTGGTACTCGGACGGCACTTGCAAGTCGTCCGCCCCGTCCGGCAATTTGAACGGATGGTGACTGGACAGGGTGACGTAGTTGGCGTAGAACGGTTGTCCGCGGTCCGCTCGTTCCTTCAACAGCGGCAGGGACTTGCCGTAGAGCACGTTGTCGCTCGACCCCATGCCGATGACATCGTCGGTGCCGAAGTAAGATTTGTCATAGTATTGGTTGTATCCCATGTTCGGATACATCTCGTTGCGGTTGTAGAAGCTCGCGTCGTTGACGTGCATCGTGAACGCGTCATACCCGGCGTCCTCCAACAGTTTCGGGAGGCTTGGGAACGATTTGTCCTTGTAGATCGTCGACATCGCGCCGTTCTCCAGCGGGTAGAGCGAGGTGTTCGTGATGAATTCGGCGTCGGAGGTGTTGCCTTGCCCGATCATGGAGTTGTAATGATCGAAGTAGAGGCTCTCTCCGACCAGTTTGTTCAGGTTCGGCGTGATCTCTTGGCCGTTGATTTTCTTGCCGAGCACGAAGTTTTGGAACGATTCGAGCTGGATGACGATCAGGTTTTTGTTCTTCGCCACGCCGAATGCGCGCGGGTCTGTCGGTTCGGTGATGCCTTTGAGATCGTTGATGCCCTCTTGCGTAATCGGGCCGGTGTCGAATTCCTTGCTGCGCTTTTCTTTGATCGCTTGGTAGGCTTCGGCGTTGAGAAGGCCGACGTCCTTGGCGAGTTTGGACGGGTCGAGGACGTCTTGCGAGCTTTTCAAGGTGATGTTCCAACTTGAGACCAGCAGCGACAAGACCAGCACGCCGCCCCAGACTTTGCGCGGGAACAGCGGGTTCGCCGTGAAGATCGGTTTGCGGATCAGCGCAAACACCGCCACGACGACGAGGTCGAGGTACATGATGACATCGGTCGGGTCGAGCAGCACCGCGATGGAGTCGCCCACCGACTCCGCTTCGCCGAGCAAGTACAGCGACTCAAACGGCGGGATGCGGTGGAACTGGCGGTAGTAGACCAGCACCGCCAAATAAATGGTGGAAAGCAGGAAGTTCAGCAGGAAATAGACGACGTTCTTGCCCTTTCTGCCAATCAGCTCCACAGCGCTGAACAGCAACAAAAAAGCACTCAATTCCACTGCCACGACGCTCCAAAACGTGGCGTCTTCGTACATCCATTGTCGGACATGCAGGGACTTGAGTATCATAAACAGCGTGTAGAGGACAAAAGGGCTTCTCAGTGCCTTGAGCTCGGGACGCTTCATTTGTTTTCAACCTTCTTCTCATTAAGTTTGCCACCCAGTGTAGCAAAACTAGATGACGAAATCATGTTGAACGCAAAAAAAGCCCGGCGTGTGCCTGCCGGGCTTCTTTTTCCTCATACGGGTTGTTGAACTTGCATGACGTCGCGGGAGAAGCGCTCCATCTCTTCCAATTGCGGAGAGAATTGCAAGAGCAGGAGGTCGACGCCCGAGAATTTCAAGGTGGGTTCCCTCCATTCGTGCGTTGAATTAGCAGTTGCAGCCGAAACCGTGGTGATGGCCGTGAGCCGCAACCGCGATCTCCGCTTGGGCCGCCGTGATTTCCCGTGCGTAGCGGGTCAATTCGACGGTCATATCGGTATAGTGGAACGGCGTGATCAAGTACAGGCCGTTGAAATGTTGCACGGCGACGTCGAGCAGTTCCTTGGCGATCTGCACGCCTTCGTGACGGGCGGCCTCGCCTTCGAAGCGCTTGATGCGCTCAAGCGTCGATTCGGCGATTTTGATGCCCGGCACTTCGTTGTGCAGAAATTCTGCATTGCGCGACCCTGTCATCGGCATGATGCCGATGAAGATCGGAACTTGGATGTGCTTCGTCGCTTCGCGGATCGCGAGTAACGTCTCCACGTCATAGACGGGTTGGGTCATGATGAAGTCTGCTCCCGCTTCGACTTTGCGTTCGAGGCGTGCGATGGCCGGCTCCAAATTGCGGACGTGCGGGTTGAACGCCGCTCCGACGACGAAGCGGGCTTTGTTCTTCATCCGACGACCGGAGAAGGCAATTCCTTCATTAAGTTGTTTGACCATGCGGATCAGGTCGAACGACGAGAGATCGAACACGGACGTCGCCCCCGGCAGGTCTCCGACTCGCGCCGGGTCGCCGGTGATGACGAGGACTTGATTCAAGCCCAGTGCGTGCAGACCCAAGAGATGAGATTGCTGCCCGATCAAGTTGCGGTCGCGACAGGCGACGTGGGCGATCGCTTCGATGCCCATTTCACGCTTGAGAATGGCGCCGAGCGCCATGTTGCTGACACGGGTGGTCGCCAGCGAATTGTCGGCGAGGGTGATCGCATCTGCTCCGGCTTCTTGGAGCGCTTTGCTTCCGGCGAGGTACTTTTCGATGTCGAGGTCCTTCGGGGTGTCGTACTCGACGATGATCGTATGGCGTTGACCGACCAGATCGACGATGTTCGGAGACGGAGGCAATTCGATGCGCGGCGTTTCCCGTTCGATGACTTCCGTTTTGGCGGCGAGGGTGGGGTTGATGCGGGGCACGCGTTTTTTTCCCGCGACGGCGTCTGCAATCGCGCGGATGTGTTCCGGCGCAGTGCCGCAACAACCGCCGAGGAGTCCAACGCCTTGGTCGAGCAGTCGAACCGCATAGTCGCCAAAGTACGCGGCGTTGGATTTGTATTGGACTTTGCCGTCGATCATGCCCAGTCGCCCGGCGTTCGGGTAGACGGAGATCGGCATGCCTTCGGGGACGATGGTTTTTTCCAAGGAGCCGAGAATTTCAGCAGGGCCGAGTCGACAGTTCAGACCGACGACGTCGGAGCCTGCCGCTTCCAGTTGGCGAAACGCTTGGGTCAGTTCATACCCGTCTCGGGTGCGGCCGACTTCCAGAAGCGACAGTTGCGAGATGATCGGCGTACCGCTCGAAGCGGCCAGCGGGCGGATGACATCCAACGCCAGCAGCAACTCTTCGACGTCGTAGAAGGTTTCGAGAATCAAACCGTCGACGCCTTCATGCAAGAGCGCAACCGCCTGTTCCTCGTAGATGTCTCGGTATTCCTCCCACTCAGTGCCGCGAATGCGACCGGCGAGGATGGAGCCGATGGAGCCTACGACGAACGCTTCGCGTCCCGATTCCTCCACCGCTTGACGCGCAATCTGCACAGAAGCGCGGTTGATGCGCGTGGTGCGCGTTTCCAAGCCATAGCGTGCCAGCGAATCGCGGTTGGCCGCATAGGAGTTCGTCTCGATGACGTTCGCCCCCGCATCCAGATACGCCATATGCACATCCCGCACCCAATCCGGTTCCGTCAGACACAATTCCTCCGTCGAAGCTCCGATGGCGTTGCCTTGCAAATACAAAAGCGTTGCCATCGCGCCGTCCCCCACCAACACATCAGACCGCAGTCGCGCCCGAAAAGCATGTGATGAATTCACTTTGCTTCCCCACCCCTTCTTCCAAAAAAGTATATAAAAAAGCCTCTTCTCAGGCGTCCAAGAAGAGGCTCATTGTACAATTCGACAATAGATCGAGATCCTCTCTTATCTGCCAAAACGTCCCACATGGACGTAATTGCTGGAATTAGCACCATGTATCACGATTGATACCGGTTGCCGAGGTTTCGTAGGGCCAGTCCCTCCACCTCTCTGGATAAGAGTTGCGTATGAAGTTTTACGAACTTTCAACATACTTTAGAATACATCAAACTCTTCATCGCGTCAATGTGAGAAAAAAAGGGGGAGTGACCGCACACGGCACTCCCCTTTTTTTTGACTGCGCTTAGTTGTAGTTGACCCACACGCTCTTGTGTTGCGTGTAGTTTTCCAGCGCGTATTCGCCCATCTCGCGGCCGATGCCGGAGTGTTTGTACCCGCCAAACGGAGAAGCGGCGTCGAACATGTTGTAGCAGTTGATCCAGACGGAACCTGCTTTGAGCGAGTTCGCGACGGTGAACGCCGTTTTCATGTTCTGCGTCCAGACGCCGGCGGCGAGGCCGTAGGTGGATGCATTGGCGCGTTTGATTACGTCTTCGATGTCGTCAAACGGCATCGTGGCGACAACCGGGCCGAAGATTTCCTCTTGGGCAATCGCCATGTCGTCTTGGACATCGTAGAACACGGTCGGTCGCACGAAGTAGCCGCGGGAGAGGTCGCCCTCGCCGCGCTCACCGCCGATGGCGATCTTGGCTCCCTGTTCCAGACCGCGTTCGATGTAGCCGGTGACGCGGGTCAGTTGTTCTTCGGAGACGAGCGGGCCCATTTGCGTTTTCGGGTCGATGCCGTAGCCTTGGCGCACGTTGCTCGCATGCGTCACCATGTCGGAGAGCACGTTGTCGTATTGGCTTTTGTGGATGTACAGGCGGGAACCTGCCGAGCAGACTTGGCCTTGGTTGAAGAAGATCGCCTGCATCGAGCCTTTGACCGCACGGGAGAAGTCTGCGTCCGGGAAGATGATGTTCGGCGACTTGCCGCCCAGTTCCAGAGAGACGCGCTTGAGATCGACGCTTGCGTTGCTCATGATCAACTTGCCGACTTCGGTGGAGCCGGTGAACGCGATTTTGTCCACGTCACGATGGGTGACGAGCGCGTTGCCCGCCGTTTCGCCGAAGCCCGGCACGATGTTGACGACGCCCGCCGGGAAGCCCGCTTCTTGGACGAGTTTGGCGAGGTAGAGGGCGGACAGCGGCGTTTGCTCTGCCGGTTTGAGAACCACGGTGCAGCCTGTCGCCAGTGCCGCCCCCAGTTTCCAAGCGGCCATCAACAACGGGAAGTTCCACGGGATGATCTGCCCGACGACGCCGATCGGCTCGCGGCGCACGTAGTTGTGCATGTTCGGGATGTTGACCGGAATCACGTCGCCCGAGATCTTGGTGGCCCAGCCTGCGTAATAGCGGAAGTGCTCGACGGTCATCGGAACGTCGAACCCTTTGGCTTCTGCAATCGGCTTGCCGTTGTCGAGCGATTCGATCTCTGCGAATACGTCAGAGTCACGCTCGATCAAGTCGGCCAACGTGTAGATGAGACGGGCACGTTCAGACGGCATCATGCGATGCCACGGGCCGGATTCAAACGCGTCGCGGGCACAGGCGACGGCGCGGTCGATGTCTTCCTTGTCCCCTTCGGCGACGTAGGCGAGAATTTCGTTGTTCGCCGGGTTGTAGATCGGGAACGTCTTGCCGGAGACCGCTTCCACAAATTGACCGCCGACGAACATTTTTTTCACCGTTTTGGACTTTACGAAATCAACCGTGCGCGGGTTGAGTTTATGGCTAATTGCTTCCATCGATTGAAAACCCCCTGTTCTCTATGTACAGCCTGTTACAAAGATATGGGAGGAGGGGACAAAAAAGACCCGCTCGCGTGGGCGGGCGGGTCTTTTTTTCGAGCATTTTCGATTCTTAGAAGGAGTTTTTGACGACGATTTGGTCGAGACCGAAACGGCCGGACGGATGCGCCGGTGTCGCTGCTTTGCCAAGCGAGATCAGGACGGACGGGATGTAGCGGGACGGCACGTTCAGGGCTTCGACGATTTTTTCCTTGTCAAAGCCGCCCATCGGGCAGGTGTCGTAGCCGTATGCTTTGGCTGCGAGCATCAGTTGCATCGCGATGTAGGACGAGTTGCGGATCGCTTCGTCGCGTGCGCCTTGCGGGTTGTTGTCGTACGCCGCTGCGATTTGGCCGAGCAGTACATCGTAGACTTGCTGGGAGATGAAGCCGCCGTCGAGTGCCGGCTTGAAGACAGGTTCTGCGTTTTTGTTCGCTTCGAGGTCGCCGAGCACGAGGATGACAGCCGATGCGTCTGCCACTTGCTGTTGTCCGTACGCGATCGGGAGAATTTTCTCCTTGGTGGCTTGGTCGGTGATCACGACGAGCTTCCAGTGTTGCAGGTTCCAAGAGGACGGAGAGGTTGCCGCCAGTTCGAGGATGGCGTTGAGTTCCGCTTCCGGGATGGTGTAGGAGGCATCGTATTTTTTCACGGCATGGCGTTCGCGCATCGCTTGTTCGACGGTGACTTGGTTATGTACGTTTTGGGTCATGGGAGAATCAGTCCTTTCGAGGTTCAGGTTCCGCTGGGTAGCATTCCCCTGTATTCTCAAGATCATAACCAAGTTACTTTCTTTTGTAAAGTAATGAATTTGCGATGATCTGGCGTTTTTTCCAGCAGGGACTTGGTATGTAGTTGTGGAAAGTATCAGATTAGTTCTCGTTCTCTAAGAAAGAATAAGAAAGAATGCGTCAGGAGGAAATTCATGCCTCTGCAATTCACTCGACAGTCCTTTCCCCTGCTTCCGTTAGCCGGACTTGGCGCGGCGGGGATGATCTATTCCCTGATCAACGCCGAATGGCACATGCCGTCTACGGTGATTACGCTGACGATCTTGCTCGTGTTGATCGAGTTGTTGCCGTTGCGGCTTGGCAAGATCAATTACGCGTTCACATTCCCTATTCTCTTTGCGTTGCGCTTTGCAACAGGCGGCGAGGCCACGGTCATCATCGGGGTGCTGATGCTTGCGTCGATCAACATGATGCAGGGCAAACCGTGGCAGAAAGTCGTGTTCAACACGTCGTCGCGGGCGGTTGCGTTGGTTTTGGCGGAGTTTGCGACGATGCTTGTGCATCCGCTGCTCGGCGATGAACGCTTGGTGAGTCACGGTCTCATCGATTTGGCCGTGCAATGCTTCGTGTTTACGACGGTAACGACCGTTTTGGTGAGATGGTACTTGTTCAAAAACATGGACGGCCGCGGGTCTACGTTGTCCTTTTTCCTGCTGTGGTTGATGTCGATCTCTTCTTCGTTCTTCATCAACGGAATTATGCTGTGGATGGCGTACGATCCGAAGTACGCCGGACCGGGCTCGATCGGGACTTTATTTTATTTCATTCCTTTGGTTGGCGTGACGTTCGTGGTACACTTGTTGACAAACCTGACGCGTGCGAACAAATCGTTGGAGACGCTGTTCGTCGTGTCGCAATCGATCAACCAGCAGAATGATTTGCCCACGGTGTTGTCGCACGTCATTTCCGAAGCGACGAAGTTGGTCGGCGGAAGTTATGGCATGCTCTATCTCGTGGAGGAGGACGGAACGCTCAAGCGTGTGACCGGGACGTCGGAAGTCAACCTGCTCAAGCGCATTCCGATGCAGGTGGGCATCGTCGGGCAAGTGGCGCACTTGGGCAAGCCGATGTTGATTCATGATGCGGAGCGCGATACGCGGGTGCTGCGAACGGAGACCCAAGAGGATACCCGCTCGTTGCTCGTCGTCCCGATTCATATCGAAGACCGCGTGGTCGGAGTCATGTCGCTTGGCAAAAAGCAATCCTATGCGTTTCGTGATGATGACGTCAAGATGATGACGATCTTCGCGACGCATGCCGGCGTGGCGATGCGCAATGCGCAGTACATGGAGGAGCAGGAAAAACGTCTGCTGCTCGAAGAGCGCAACCGTCTCGCCCGCGAGATTCACGATGGATTGGCACAAGATCTCGCGTCGGCGATCTTGCAAGTCGAGATGATGAAACGCTCGGCTCCGCGTGAGATGGAGCTCCCGTTGACGGAGTTGCAAGAGATGGTGCGCAAAACGGCGACGATGGTGCGCCACTCGATCTATTCCTTGCGACCGGCGCCGTACTCGCATGTGGGTTTGGTTCCTGCTTTGCGGGCGCACTTGGATGAAGTGCGGGCGACGACCGGGATTGCGACGCATCTGTCCGCGAAGTTGCAGGGCGACCGCTTGCCATCGAAAGTTTCGCAGACGGTGTTTGCGATTTGCACCGAGGCGGTGAAGAACGCCGCGAAGCACTCGAAAGCGACCGATCTGTGGGTGACGCTGGAGAGCGACGGTGTGACGTTGATGGTGACGGTCAAGGACAACGGAGTGGGGTTCCATTTCGGACAAGCGATCTTGCAAGCGGCGGAGCGAAAAAGTTTTGGCATAGAGAATTTGCACAGCATCGCCGACGATGTGGGCGGGATGCTCGACTATGTGACGGCACCGGGTGAGGGAACCCTGGTGTCGCTGGAGATTACGCTGGAGGAGGTAGAATGTGATGAGAATTCGCGTGTTGCTGTGCGATGATCATACGATTTTGCGCGACGGTCTGCGCAACCTGCTCGAGGGCGAGTCGGACCTGCACGTCGTCGGCGAAGCGTCTGACGGCCAGCAAGCGATCGACGCCGTGCAGGAGTTGCAGCCGGACGTGATCTTGATGGACATCAACATGCCGGGGATGGGCGGTGTGGAAGCGGTTGAGAAGTTGACGGCTGAGCATCCGAACATCCGCATCTTGATCCTGACGATGTACAACCACGATGAATACTTGTTCCGCACGATCCGCGCCGGAGCGAAAGGGTATCTGTTGAAAGACTCCCCCGTTTCGGAAGTGGTCGAAGCGATTCGCAAAGTGATGAGCGGCGGGTCGGTGTTGAACCCGAGCCTGACCGACAAGCTGATGGCCTCGTATCGGGAACCGCGCGACGAGTCGGCGGAGAAGCTGTCCCCCCGCGAGTTGGAAGTTCTGACGGCGTTGGTGCAAGGGCTTTCGAACAAGCTGATCGCCGAGCAGTTGTTCATCTCCGAGACGACGGTGAAGTTGCATATCAGCAATATTTATCGGAAGCTCGGCGTTAAGAGCCGCTCGCAAGCGATCATGTACGCGGTGCGGGAGAAGTTGGTGGTGTTTTAGGATTTGTTTTTTGGAATGGAAAAAAGGAGCCCGGGCGGGATGCGCCGGGCTTTTTGTTATGTGTGAACAACCTGCAAGGTTGTTTATTTTCGAACGAAAAGGGAACCGTTCTTGAGAAGGCTGGCTTGATTCTCATAGATAAGATCAAACACCCTCTGGTATGTACTCATCTTGTGTTTCTGTCTACCATTCTCTTCGAATAGGTAGACGACACGATTTGTTCTCGCATCCATTCCTTGAACGAGTTGGTGCAGGTATTCCTCTGCATGAACTCGCGGAACGCCACGATCTCGTAAGAGGACGAAACTGCCAATGACAGATGCACAGGCGATCTCGTCATCGGTGGAACGGTAAACCATATCCCGCGCCGCATGATCATTCGAGGTGAACAACAGGATATGGTCAGCACCGATCCTTTGAAAGATTCTGATCAGTATTGCTGATTTGAGTTCACCGATGTGACAACCTATGAGATCTTGGTTTTCGATCTCTCGAAGTTCCTTCAACAACTCGGAACGAGTTTCAAACTCTCTTATAAGAAGAGAACGGTAGATACCTTTTGGGCTTGGCAGATGACTGGGATAATCGACACACTCGATACACGCCGCCATGACACGACGATAGAATTGACAGGCTACATACTCTGAATCTCCCGCTTCAACCAGTCGGTTCAGCAAGTCGGCATCGTCTATGACCTGCACTTTCCCCTGTTGGATCAACCAGTCCAACCGCTCTCTTGATTGACCACGAATAACCTCTCGATCTACAAAAGCGTGCATGACAGTCAAGTCGGCTGCCGAGGTGACTGCTTCAAACATCGAAGTACCCTCATATTGGACACAGTCTGTTAGGAGAAAAAAGTCCGTATCGGTATTGATTACGCTCAGTTTCAAAATATCACCCCCTTTCAAAGTTGGTTGAGAATCTTATAGGTCTTCTTCGAGTTTCAGGTAGTCTTCTAGAGGTACGTTTAGTTCCTTGAAGACTTTCTCTACTCCGTCATAGGACACGAAATTCCGTTCAAAATTCTGCAGAAGCAAATCGACCAAGCAAGAGTACTCGACCTCGGGGTCGACCCTTTTCCAACGCTTGGCATGTCCTGTTTTTTTCACAAGGGGCAATACCCCTGAATTTGGATCATTCTCAGGCAGAGCGAGAAATTCCTCAGCCTGCTCTGGTTTCAAGAAGCCATTCTCATAGAGTCGCAATACCATCGCATGAAAAGGCACTGCAAACGCATCCATTAACTTCAATACATCCCGCGCTCGGATTTTGTCCTTGTCTAGTTCCAGAGCAAGGAGTTCCTTATGTAATTGATGACTGGGTACCAATAAACAAGCTGCAAAGCAATTTGCAATTTTTTCTCGCAGAATACCGTTGTCATAGGTTTGTTGCAGGTTCTCTACCAAATCGTTTTTTTGACGTTGATACTCCGCATCATGACAGATGTGGTACCACTCATGAGCGGCCGCAAATATTTGCATGTCCAAGGGGAGCCATGTATTTAGATAGACATAATCTTTGGATTTCCTTCTCATCGTAAATGCGGAAATCGAGACATCTTCAATCGGGAACCGAATCAAATGGGTGTTGCTTCTGTTTCGCAAAATTCGCAGGATATCATCACGAATGGTTTGTCCTCGAAAATGTATGTTCAGATCCTGAAATGCCAGCCTTTCAACTCGTTTGTATTCCTCACGATGGCTAAAGTACAATGTATCCGTTACACCAATCACGCATTACTCCTCCCAACGTTTGACCCATGAAAAGTCAACAATTTGATTACTCAACGAGCGATCACCAGTTTCCTTATGTTCACGTATTTTCTCTTGCTGTTGAAGTAATGAAATGATTCTCAGCGCTTTTTGAACGCCTGCTCGACCTTGCTCCGTTCGGACCTGCCCCATGAAGGTCGGCTCCAGATCTTCCTCCAAATCGTACAAGGAAGACTCGCATTCGTTCGGTCGGGAGAGCGAATCGACGGTCACGCCGAGAATCTCGGCAATCCGCGTCATTTCAAGAATGGTGGTATTCTTCTCACCACGTAAAACTTTGCTCATGACCTGCTTGGAATACCCAAGTTTGTCGGCGAGGTCCTGTTGCTTGAATCCCCTTCGTTCCATTTCTTCGAGAATTCGTTTGCCTACCAGTTGATAAAATGTCAGCATCTTTTCACCTCCTCTCTGTTCTCAGTATATCCATCTGGAATCTCAAAAGTCAACAAATCATTGACAAAAAATAAAGACCCAACGCAGTGGTTGGGTTTTTAGTCGATCCCAAGCACCCAGCCTTCGAGGTGGGCGCGGTTTCGTTCTTCGTCGGTGAGGGTAGGGTGGAAGCAGGCGAGCAGGTTGCCTTTTTGGTCAAGATCAGTCAGTGTGGTGACGCAGGCTTTGGCGTCGTTTTCGTCGGTGCGTTGCTCCGTGTTGTAGAGCGTGGGGTAGACTTCGACGAGGACATGCCCGTCGGAAGGCAATTCCCAGCCGTCAAAGGGCCACGCGTGAAGTTGGATTCCCTGCTCACGGCAAAACGCACGCAGTTGTGCCAAGTACGGGATGCCGTAGAGAGCTTGCAGCCCCACCGCTCCGTTGCCTCCGAGTTGGTAGATCGGTTTCAGGCGGCGGTTGCGCGTTTCGACGAGACGACGCTCCGGCAAGGAGGCTTCGTCGTGCGCGAAGTACGGTTTTTTCACCTGTGGTTTGAAATGCGCTCCCCAGAACGGCCCCGTGGGTTGACCGGTGCGGGCGGCAATGTTTCGATTCGCTTCGGCCGCCCATTCGCGCGGGTTCGTCGGCGTGCCCAGAACTTCAAGCAGGTCCTCCCAACTGCGCTGGGTCTTGCCCGTCATCGCTTCGTAAAACCCAATGGGAAAACTGTAGCTGTGGTCCACACCGAACAGGATGCGCTGGCCAGCCGAATCTCGCAACAAGTCTTGCAGGGCAACAAAAAGCGACTCGCGCGTGTGATGCACGAGCGTCACGTCCCGACCGTCGCCCACGGCGAGGACGATGTGTTTGCGCTGCCCGGATTCTTTCGCCGCTCCGCTGTAGTCGGCAAATGCGTAGAGATCAAACATCGGACCCAAATTTTTCACGCTCCATCTCTTGAATGACGGTCATTCGCTCGGCGAGGTTTGAGCAATGGAACTCCCACTGCACCCCGTCCGGGTCGAGAAAGTTCACCGCCCTCCCGACCCCTCGCAGGACCGGCTCGCGGACGATGGGCACTCCGTGTGAGCGCAGGTGTTCGACCGCTTCTTCGAACTCATCGGGAGCCACGGTCAAGGCGATGTGGTGGACGCCTTTTTCCCCTTCGACTCGGGCTGTGGACGGCTTGTGCGAGAGGCAGAACCAGGTTGTACCGGACTCCAAGTAGGCGTAATCCGGCCCTTTTTGCACGAGGGTCATCCGCAGAATCTCTTGATAAAAAACCAGCGACCTCTCCAAGTCTTCTATATGGAGTGTGATGTGATTCAATCCCTTGGTGGTGAACATGCAAGCGCTCCCTCCTCTTCCTGTACTTCCCGTCTGAAGTATAGTACAATGACGACGACATTTTTGGCGAGAACGTTTTGAGGTGAATGAGATTGTTTGCAGCATGGAGAAAAATGGATGGGGCGCTGGACGCCATTTCGTTATTTGCCCGCGGGGCACGGTTGCCGTACAGTTTGTGGTTGGACAGCGGGTCGCACGGGCGGTATATGATTCTCGCGTGGGAGCCGGTGCGGCAGGTGGAGTTGCGTCATGACGACGTAGAGTGTCCGTTTGACAGAATCGACCGCTTGTTGGCAGAGGCCCCGAAGGTACAGTCTCCACCCGCCGATGCACCGCCCTACCTCAGTGGGGTGCTCGGGTTTCTCGGTTACGAATTGGGTTGGGGCCAAGAACAGATTGGAGAGTCAAAACCCAACCCGCATGAAATTCCGGACGGCGTGCTGATCCTCCCCGGCAAGGCTCTCATCATCGACGTCCTTGAAAAAACGACGTGGGCCGTCGCCGTCACAGAGAGCGACACGGCGGAGAGTGCGGTGGACGCACTGGTCGCGCAGGTGTTGATTTGGAACGAAGCACCCTATGAAACTGCAAAGCAAGGAGCAAGCGGGATTTCAGAGCCTACGACAGCGAGCCACTCGAACTTAAACTCAACCCCCCGCGCCCTCACAGCTCTACAGCCTGAAATCACCAAGTCCGAGTACCTCGACCGCATTCGACGGGTCAAGCACTACATCCGCGAGGGCGACATCTTCCAAGCGAACTTCACCTATCAGATCGCGGTCGAAGTCGAAGACGCCGACCCGTGGGAGCTCTACCTCGCCCTGCGCGAAACCAACGGCGGCACGTACGCCGGCTACTTCAACATCCCGGGCTACCTCATCCTCAGCGGCTCTCCGGAACTGTTCCTCCGCTGGGACGACACCCACATCGAAACCATCCCGATCAAAGGCACCCGCCCCCGTGGCACCGACGAAGCGTCCGACCTCGCGCTGCGCAACGACCTTGCCACCAGCGAAAAAGACCGCGCCGAACTGCTCATGATCGTCGATCTCGAACGCAACGACCTCGGCAAATTTTGCAAGCCCGGCTCCGTGGAAGTCCCCGTGCTGTTCGACATCGAAGCCCATCGCACCGTCTGGCACCAAGTCGCCGTCGTGCGCGGCGCCCTGCCTTCAAACATCACGGCCGGCGCCATCCTCAAAGCCACATTTCCCGGCGGCTCGATCACCGGCGCGCCGAAGATCCGCGCCATGCAGATCATCCACGAATTGGAGACCTCGCGCCGCGGCATCTACACCGGAGCCCTCGGGTTCCTCGACACTCGCGGCACGGCGAGTTGGAACATCGCCATTCGCACGATGACCTTCACCGACGACCGCGAGATTCGTCTCTACGTCGGCGGCGGCATCGTCGCCGATTCGGACCCCGAGGACGAATACCTCGAAACGCAAGTCAAAGCCCAAGGCATGATCCGCGCCATCAACGCATGGTCCCGAGGTAAGATCACACCCGACTGGCTCTAAGTTCTACACACAAAAAAAGACCGTGCCCCCGAGGCTACGGTCTCTTTCCCTTGCTTTCCCACCTGACGAAACAAGTACAGTCCCGTATACTTTTAGGCGAGGTGTTTAAACCAATGAAAAAATACATGGCACTCCCGATCGCCGCTCTTGCACTCGCTTCTGTCGCACTGACCGGTTGCAGTGACTCGACCCAAACGGCTGCGAACGGCGTCAGCAATAATGCGATTGACCTGAAAACCACCTACGTCGCTTCGCACAAGTACCTGACCGAATCGACCTACCATTCCGACATGGACGTGACGATGTCTGTCAACTCCACGTCGACCGACGCACAATCCAAGGCTCTGGCCGACACCCTGTCGCAGATGAAAGTATCGGCAACATCGGATGCGGACCTCCAAGCCAAGAAAATTCAAATGAACATCAAAGCGTCCATGCCGGCCAACCAAGGCATGCCGTCCTACGAAATTCCGGCCCTGATGGACTACAACGCGGGCAAAATGTACATGCGCATGGACAAATTCCCGGGTCTCGAAACCTTGCCGTCCGTCCAAGGCAAACTCGTCGTCACCGACACGTCCAAAGACGCGCTGTACGACCTCGCCCTCTACGAAGGCATCGACGGCAAACTGTTCCACTCGGAACAACTGACCGACGACGACAAAAAAGCCGGCGCCCAGAAAAAAATCTCCGTCGAACTCGACAGCGCACTGGCTCAGAAAATCTACGCCGAGTACAAAGGCCAAACCAGCGGCCCGATCGCGGACACGCAACTCCCGACGATCAAAAACGGCAAGATCTTCACCTTGCTCAACGACAAAGACCAAACGATCCGCGACGACATCCAGATGACGATCGTCATGAACAACACGGACGTCAACTACCTCATCAAGAGTTCCTACAGCAAGATCGGCGAGCCGGTGACCTTCACCATCGACCCGTCCAAGGAACCGACCGTCAACCTGACCGACATCGGCCAGTAATCCACACACAGTTGCACAAGCCCCATAAGGCTAACGAAAAAAAGCCCGACACGTCCCGCGACGTGTTGGGCTTCTTTTTGCGACTGCGCGATTTCGTTACTTGTTCCGTACCGGCTGATGCTGCAAGCGGGCGAGGACATTCTCGATCATCCGCAGCCCCAACTCGTTTCGAGCGCTCATGATCGACTCCGGATGGAACTGCACGGCGGAGATCGGCAAGTCGCGATGTTCAACGCCCATCACGATGCCGTCATCCGTCACTGCGGTCACCCGAAGCGTCTCCGGCAGATCGTCGGCATACAGCGAATGATAGAGTCCCACGGTGAACGCCTCCGGCAGTCCGCGGAACATCCCGTTCTCTTCGTTTTGTTCGCCCACCAACTTCACTTGCGCCGGCTTGCCATGACGCGGAACCGGCAGTTGACCGAGCGAGCCCCCGAAGTGTTCCACAATTCCTTGCAACCCCAAGCAGACGCCGAAGATCGGCACTTCACGCTCCATGCACAGAGCAATCGTCTCACTCAGTTTGAACTCCTCCGGACGACCCGGCCCCGGCGAAAGCAGCACGAGGTCGAACGATTCCCGACCTTCCGCCAACGCCTGACGTGCAAACGGCGAACGCAACGTCACAACCTCCGCTCCCGTCTGACGGAAGTAATTCGCCAGCGTATGCACGAACGAATCTTCATGATCGACGAACAGCACGCGTTTGCCCGCCCCCGGACGATACGGCGGACGACCGGTCAACTTCTGCGGTTGGTGCTGATTGCGCACACTGCGAATCGCCTGCACGAGCGCCGCCGCTTTGGTCAACGTCTCCGCTTCCTCATCCTCGGGAATCGAATCGTAGAGCACCGTCGCGCCGACTCGAATCTCTGCGACATCGTCCTTGATCCGAATCGTGCGCAGGGTCAAGCCCGTGTTCAAGTTGCCGTTGAAGTTCAGATAGCCCACCGCTCCCCCGTACCAGAGGCGCGGTGCGTGCTCGTTCTGCTCAATCCAACGAGCCGCCGCCGGTTTCGGTGCTCCTGTGATCGTCACCGCCCACATATGAGTGATGAACGCATCGAGCGCATCATACTGCGGGGCCAAGCGACCCTCGACATGGTCGACCGTGTGAATCAAGTGCGAGTACATCTCCGTCTGACGGCGGCCGATGACTTTGACCGAGCCCGGCACGCAGATACGCGACTTGTCGTTGCGGTCGACGTCGGTACACATCGTCAGCTCCGACTCATCCTTGCGCGAGTTCAGCAAGTCTCGAATGCGGTCGGCGTCTTCCAACGCGTCTGCGCCGCGCTTGATCGTCCCTGAAATCGGGCACGTCTCCACGCGGTCGCCTTCGACGCGCACGTACATCTCCGGCGACGACCCGACCAAATATTCGTCGCCCAAATTAATGATAAACCCATACGGACTGGGGTTGATCTGCTTCAACTTCGTGAACACCTCGGACGGGCGCACCTCACAGCGTTCAAAAAGCGACTGCGTCGGCACCACTTCAAACAAATCCCCGCGACGGAAGTGATCCATCGCCCCGCGCACGATGTCCGCATAACGGCCCGGCACATACTCCGGCACCAGCTCGTTCGGGAACGACCGCTCCGTGTCACGACCTTCACGCGGCAACCCTTGCGTCGAACGGCCGTTGACTTCGAACTCATATTGCAACCGATACGCCAACCCCATCTGGTGGTCGACGACGGTTAGTTCATCCGGCAAGAACAACACGAGATCGGACTGCGCCGCCTCTCGCTTCTGCTTCACCGCCATCGGCTCCAACTGATAGATCAGATCGTAGCCAAACGCACCGTACAGCCCTAAGAAACTGTCTTCTGCAGAAGAGAACAGCTCTTGAAACGCACGGATGACGGTAAACACAGACGCTTGGCGGCTGCGTTGTTCCTCGTAGAAAAAGCCTTGGGGTCGCACAATCGTGCCTTGGGTGGAAGTGGAAGTGCGCTCGGAGAGGGAGATGTCCGGGTGGGCATCCATAAAATCGGCGACGAGACCCATCAGGACCTCGCCGCGTGAATTGAGCGCCGTGAGAGTGAAGCTTCGACCGGTTGCCGACGCACGCACCTCCATCGCCGGATTGAGAAACCCGGTGTCCCAACGGGAATAACGTCCCGGATACTCATAGGAGCTGGAGAAAAGCGCCCCGCGCCGCGAGTCGATCCCTTGCAGGATGTGCTCGACAGCTCCCTGCACCTCCACTTGCTCGAGGGAGCGGGTGATGGTGATGCCGGTGCGGGTGTGGTACGTCTTGGACTCAGGATCTAACCTCAAATTGGATAACATGCTCATGGGGAAATTCCTCCTCAAAGTGGGAGGACAACAGGAATGTGCAATTCTCATCTCGACTCTGCTGTCCTAACTCATCTCAACTCAAACTCACTGCTCTAAACTGGTTAAATTATAACACCCGATCAACACGGGAGCAATGCACTTACAAAAAACGGTTCAAGCGTCGAAACCATTCCAATTTCCCTGCATCGAGCGGCTCCGGCGAATATCCTTCCAAAAACGCAGCCACTCCGTCCTCGCCGACATTCAGGATCACACTTTTCACCGCGATGGCGAGGTCCAGATAGCGGTCGCCGATTCCGAGCGCGCCCCAATCGACATACCCGCTGACTCCATCTCCCTCCGGCGTGAGCAAGACATTCGGGAAACTGTAGTCGCCGTGCAGGACCACCAAGTCCTCATCAGGTGTCTCCGGGCGAGTTTTCACCAGGTCCTTCAGTTCTTCCTCCGCATCCTCCCCCTCAACCAACCCGCTGTGCAAATTCAACTTCGCCATCTGCAGCACCACGCCCGTCCGGTTGTCATACGGGCACTTCTCCACGGGGAGTTCATGCACCCGTCGCAACCCTTGGGCGAGCACGGGCAGAATTTCATCCGCACGCCCTGCCCAATGCGGATCTGCGGCATGGATGCCGGGCACTTCCGAAGTCAAGAGGTACTCGAATATTCCCTCCTCCCGAAAGTCCAGCACTTTCGGCGCGGACAGATACGCAGACACCCACTTCGTGCGCTCCGCTTCAAACGCCAAATCGGAGCCCGCAAAGCGACTCATCACTTTCAAATACCGCGTCTCTTGGCCTTCCAACCCCACCAAACGGTGCAGCGTTGCGCCCGAACGCCCAATCGTCAATTCCTCCCATCGGCAATTCCCGACGACTTCACGAAACCCTGGGTTCATCACCAATCCTCCTGCTTATACACGTACTTACTAAGTTCGACCCCCACCGCTCTCCACCTTCGCAAAAAAAGGCCCAAATTCCGCCAACTCGCGGAACTAGGCCTGCACGACGCGGTTGCGCCCGGTATGTTTCGCTTGGTACAGCGCTTGATCGGTCCGATGAATCCACGCGGACAGCGTGCCGCTTTCATACTTGCTCACACCAATCGAGATCGTGATGTGCTCCATCATGCCGCACAGTTGGAACGGGTGCTTCTCGATCGTCTCCCGAATCGATTCTGCGACCGCCAGCACTTCAGCTTGCGGCCGCCCGGCGAGCAGGATCAGAAATTCCTCACCGCCATAGCGCCCGACGACATCTGGAAGCTCGACCGCTTCTCGCAGAACCCGAGCCACTTCCACCATCACGACATCGCCCTGCTCATGTCCGTACGTATCGTTGATGCGCTTGAAAAAGTCGAGGTCCAGCAACAACAGCCAGAGCTCCCTCGGCTGTTCAGCCGCTCTCTGCAAGATGCCTTGCATCTGCTCCTCCACATGCCGACGGTTCGACAGCCCCGTCAAAAAGTCGGTGTAGGCGGCAACCTCCAATTTTTTGCGCCGCTCTGCATCCACGAGGATTCTCTTGATCTTCGCTTGCAGTTCGCGGAAATCGAACGGCTTGGTGATATAGTCCACAGCGCCCAAGTTCAAGCCTTGAAGCTTTGAATCAATCGAACTTTTTGCCGATAAAAAAAGGATCTCCGTCTCCAAATGCCGAGTCGTGTGTGCCCGCATCCGCCGCGCCACTTCAAATCCGTCCACATGCGGCATCATGACGTCGAGCAAGACCAAGTCAAACTCTTCACGGTCGAATTGTTGCAACGCCTCGCGACCATTGCGGGCTTCGCAAACTTCGTAGCCTAATTTTTTTAAGCGTCGAGAGAGCAACGCCACGTTCATTTCTTCGTCATCGACCACCAAGATTTTGGCCACACGTCTCACCTCACTCTACCTTATTCAGACGTAAGGCGGATGTGTACAGCATATCTTGTCGGAGAGAGGAGGAATGCGGGATGGACTTGGCAAGATGGCGTCTGGAGCTCCTGTTTTTCTTGCCCCTGTACACCGCCGGGTATTATCTGTGGATCTGGTGGTGGCAAGGGAATGACGACGTGCGGGCGCTCGGCAACATCGGATGGTCCGCACTAGGACCGCTGCTCGCCCTCGTCTGCTTGTGGATCACGTTCCGCCGCCTGCGGGGGCCGGGACGTTTTTTCTGGCTGTTTGTGTTGCTGGCAGTCGTTTCGTATCTGCTGGCCGACGTGGTTTGGCTGCTGTATGTGGCGTTTGGGACGACGAAGGTGCCGTTTCCTTCGTGGACGGACCCTTTTTATATGCTGTACTACCTGTTTCTGCTCGCCGCGATGTGCTACCGAATGTATGAGCGGAAAAACTCCGCCCGCATGGTGCGGTTGCTGTTCGACACGCTGATCGTCATGACCGTCGCGACGTCGCTCTCGTGGGAATTCCTCATCCAACCCTTGCTCTACCAACAGGGAGTCTCCACGTTCGCCGTGCTCGTCTCCGTCACCTATCCCATGCTCGACTTGGGGGTGTTGTTCGGCGTGGTGTCGTTGTATTTCTCCTCCCGCAGTTCCTTCACGCCGTGGGCGCTTTTTCTCATGATGTCCGGGCTTTTGCTGTTCGTCTGCGGCGACTCTGCGTATCTCTACCAACAGACATTGGGGACCTACCTCGCCGGCTCGTGGTTCGATCCGCTCTGGTCGGTTGGACTGCTGTTGCTCGGCCTCTCCGGGATGTACGTCACGGAGGAAAAAACGGCCCTCTCCGACGACCGTCCACTCCCCCGCGACACCGTGCGGCTGATCCTGCCCTATGCGGCGTTGATCGTGCTGTTTGCCGTGATGGTGCTGCGAGTTGGCCATCTCGATGCGATCGTGGTCGGCTCGGCGCTGGCGATGACGCTCGTGATCGTGCGGCAGATTCTCACGATGGTGGAGAACGACCGACTGCTTCGGAAACTGCACCACCTCAATGAAGAACTGGAAAGCAAAGTTCAACAGCGCACCCATGAACTCTCCGTCAAAAACGCCGAGCTTACCGTTGCCCTGCAAGTCAAAGACGATTTCATGGCGGCGATCTCCCACGAACTGCGCACTCCGATGCACGGCATCCTCGGCTACGTCGAGCTGATCGAAAACGAAGAGGACGGCCCGATCTCCGACGAATTGCGCGCCGATCTGCAAGTGATCCGCCGCAGTGCCAACCGACTGTTGCGTCTGATCGAAGACATCTTGAACTTCTCCAAGATCGAAAACGGCAAGGAGCAAGTCAAACTCGAGGACGTGGAAATCGACGAGCTCCTGCACCAAATCCAAGAAGAGCTCAAACTGTTCGCCGATGAAAAAAAGATCGCGTTCGTGCTCCACCTCCCCGATCCGATCGGCACCGTGCGCACCGACTCGATCAAAGTCGAGCAGGTTCTCATCAACCTCGTCAACAACGCGATCAAATTCACCGACCACGGACATGTGATGATCTCCGCGCGACGGCGGCACGGGCTCTTGGAATTGATGGTGGAAGACACGGGGATCGGGATTGAGCGGGGACATTACGACTATATCTTCGAACCGTTTACGCAGGTGGACGGCGGGACGACTCGCAAATACAACGGCACAGGCTTGGGGCTTGCCATCGTGCGCAAGTTGGTGGGGTTGATGCACGGGGCCGTGACGCTGGAATCGGAGCCGGGCAAGGGAAGTCGATTTGTTGTGAGGATTCCGATTGGCGACTAGTTTTGCTACAATTAGCAGTGTTGTGCCAATAACTGCCCAGAATGGAGGCTGTATCACAATGAAATTTTCCGAATCCTTGCGTCAAAAGGTCGAAGCGAGCTGGCAAGCGAGTTTTGACCATCCGTTTGTCACCGGGGTGGCCGACGGTTCTCTGTCCCTGGAGAGCTTCAAACATTATGTGCTGAACGACTCCTACTACCTCTCCGTGTTCGCCAAAGTCCAAGCGCTGGGTGCCGCTCGCGCCGGCGACCTCTACACGATGTCGCGCATGGCGGCTCATGCACAGGGAACCTACGAAGCGGAGATGGACCTGCACCGCAACTTCACCGTGCGACTTGGCATCACGGAGGAGCAAAAAGCGGCGTTCCAACCCTCGCCGTCCGCGTACAACTACGCCAACCACATGATCGCCGTGGCGTACACGGGAACGCTCGGCGAGATCATCGCCGCGATTCTGCCGTGCTACTGGCTGTACTGGGAGATCGGCAAGCGCTACGAAGGTGTGCAAACGCCGGAGCCGATCTATCAAGACTGGATCAATGCGTATGGCGGAGAGTGGTTCGGACAGTTGGTGGTGGAGCAAATCAACCGTCTGGATGAACTGGCGGAGGTCGCGTCGGAGGAAGAGAAGCGACGGATGGAGAGTCATTTTATTTTGAGCAGTGATTTTGAGTATTCGTTCTGGCAGATGGCGTACACACTGGAAAAGTGGCCATTTGCTGAGAAGGAGACGGTAACGAAATGAATGTGATCTATTGCTTGGTGCCCGCCCCCTATTGGGCGCAGTATGAAGGCAAGGCCGAGTACCTTCCCCGCGATTACGACGAGGAAGGTTTTATCCACGCAACGCGCGGGGACGAGCTGTTGGAGCGGGTGATGAACCGCGTGTATGCGACCTACGAGGGCGAGTTGTTGTTGCTCGTGATCGACGAAGAGCGCGTGACGTCCGAAGTGAAGTACGAGCAAGCAAGCGACGGCAACCTCTATCCGCACATCTACGGACCACTCAATACAGATGCGATTGTGGAAGTTCGCCGGATGGAGCGCAGCGCCGCCGGTTGGGTTGTGTAGGACGAGTTGGTATACGAAAAAAGAGACCGGCCTCCACGGCCCGGTCTCTTTTTTACAACTTCCACTCCCGTACCACATCCTCAAGCTTTGACAAGGCCTCTTCGTCCTTCTGATCTTGGAGATGAATACAAGGAAATTCCACCAAGGCACAGAGTTCGTCGAAGGACTCCCGTTGATCTTGTACGATCGCTGCCAAAGGTGTGAGGGACTCTTTTTCATACACAACAAAATCAAAGTGACTCACCATGTAAAACTCATGGAGACCGGGCAGCACTCCCCGAATCATCAACGTATCTTTGACTGCCATCTTTGGATAAACCACCACTGAACGTGAAGCGAATGTTTGCTCCAAGGTCTTCAGCAGGCCTTGTTGAGTCTCTGTCAGCAATTGTTTCCGGCGTTCATCTCCATACACCATATACGGAACTAACTGCATTTTATCCGGTACCGCGTTGGTACGGATATACTGCACCAACTTAGTCAGGTACCCTTTGGTACGGTTCAAAGTCTCTTCATGCCCCACAACGATCAGCAGTTTGGCTGCCCGTGAGACTGCGACATTTATCAATTCGCGATTTTTCTGTACAAACCGAATGTTTCGTTCTTCCATCCCCGGAGCTACTACAGTGCTGAAAATGATCACGTCATTTTCCTTGCCTTGAAACTTATGCACCGTTCCCACATCTGCTTTCCCTGCGAGACGTGCCTCCAAAGCGTTCGCTTGACGTCGAAACGGAGTGATTACCCCGATGCTGTGATATCCTTCGTTCTTCAATTCCTCCACCAACTGGCAGACTTTCTGAACCTCACTCTCATTGAATAAGCCCTCTGCTCGTGCATCCGGGATATTTATGTACCGAGTACTGCCCAAACTTCCGACAGGTTCCTGAGTCATAACGCGCAGGCGATTGAAGTAGAACTCACGATTACAGAACTCGATGATCGAAGGTGCACAGCGGTAGTGAAAGTTGAGGAGGTGTTTTTTCTTCTCATCCGTTCTCACGACATGAAGCGCTCGGTCAAAAGCACTGTTCTTTGTATGCTGATATTGACCGGACTCTGCGGAATTCCCGCAAAGTTTTTCAAAAAGCAAGTCATCAAGTCGCTCACCAAGTGAAGTAATGTGGGGCAATTGCTTCTCGTCTCCGATGACAACGATTCGCTTCGCCACTTGCAGAAGTGAAATCAGACTGGGTATAGAACATTGCGACGCTTCGTCTACAATGACCAAATCAAATTGAAACGGATAAGGCACTGTATTCCGTACCGAGAGATTGCTTGTTAGGAAAATCGGAAACAACTCTTGTAAGGCAGGGAAATCTGCGGAAGTATCCTTGATTTTCGGTTTGTCCTTTGAAAGTTCGCTCATGCAACGATTAATACGCTGGATTTGCACTCCATTTCGTTGCATCCGAGCTCGTCGGAGTTTCCACATTTCCCGCAACAATTGACGATCCGTCTCGATCTTGCGGTCATAGAGCCCTGCTAGTTTGTGCGTCTGCTTGCGCTTATCCTCGGCCTTCTGAATTCGGGCCTGGCAGGTTCGGAGCAGATCGCGTGTATTGACATACCGCAACACATCATGAATCTCCGCGAGATCCATTGCTTTCGTAATAGCAGGAAACTGAACTCCCGAGGTTTTGAGAACCTTGAACAATCGTTTCAACCTCGACTTGAATTTCCAAGCCCTCCACCACATCCGGATTTTGTCCAGAATGGATCGCGGATTTCCGTCCAACAGACCGGGCTCTAGCAACCATTGGGCAAATTGACGCTCTACCTGCTGATCCACGAATCGGGATTCTTCCAACGCTTTGGCCAGCGAAGTCATTGAGCCTTTTTCAATCCTCAGCCATAGCTGACGTGCGAGTACATTCAGCTCCTTCTCCTCTGCTGTTACTCTGTGATACTCATCGTCCGCCTCTTCGATCTGCCGAATTTCTAAGAGTTGCTTCAAACTGGTTTGCTTATACCGCTCAATGTCCACTCTTATCTTCACTTCATCGTCTAAGACGGGCTCATTTGTAACACTCTCGATGAGATCCAACATACGGGGGACCGACTTCTTGATTTCTTCTCGATTGCCAAACCGCACGTATCCGGGAAAGTCTTGGTCGATCTGTTCCCTACTCATTTTGTCAATAATATTGTTAACGGCGGCGTTGTTCGTACTCGAAACCAGAACGGTCTCCCCGTTTATCACCTGTGTTGCAATCAAATTCAAGATGGTTTGCGTCTTTCCGGTCCCCGGTGGGCCTTGTAATACCGTGATTCGTTCCGAGAGGTTGGCAAGGGCAACGTTTTGAGGATGGTTGCTGTTCACGACATGATAGTACTCATCTGAGGATCGAGTCGCAGAAACATCTACAGAGAGATAGGTGTCCGTACTCTCAGACCGTCCTTGCGTTTCATTGTGTAGAGATTCGAACTCTTTCACAATGTTGTAATTCATCGTTGTCGTCTTCTCGCCAAGGAACAAGACCGGTTCCCATAAAACTTGGCTTTCTCTCAGATCCATCGTTTGCAAAATCTCGACGAAAAAAGATCGATCCAAAATCTTTTGAGGAGTTTCCTTGACTCTCTTTTGAAAGTCTGCCAGATAAGACCGTTGACCTGTTGAGATCAGTTCCTCATGCAAATCCTTGTGAAAAAAAACATCAGAGTTCGGCAACAACGAGATCGTCGGAGATTCTACCTCCCAGATCACGAGGGGGACCCTCTTTGAGTGAGTCACAGGATAGCCGATGAGGAACGTTTGATCATCTTTTACTTTGCCTTGATGCTGGGTATAAACAGGCGGAAGAGGATCGAGTGAAAGGCCATTGGGCAAGCGCCCGTTTCGAATTTCACTTTCGGTCAGTTTTTTCTCGAAAAATGATTCATAACGCAAGCATTCTGAGTAATACTGGAGCAGCCGATTTTCCATGCAAATCCCCTTTACGACACGCTGTTAGTCAAGATAACTTCCAAGTCCATGACCACCTTCATAAAATTATTGCGGGTAAACGACAGCCACTGCGAATCACCGTGCAAACCTCCAATGTCGTTTCGGTCCACATCGGATTCAACCAGAATTGCTACTTTCTTGCCCAAGGCGATCGCCGCCCCTTTTTCTTCGATGAGCCATCCTGAGGTTGTGTAGGTGCCAGATTCTTTTCGTTCCCGCTGCGTCATGACAAACACAGCGAGGTCCGAGCGGCGAATCTTGTCCAACACCGTTCCCGATACAGATCCCAACTTACTGGCTTTTCCGTCTAAGACTTCATATTTTCGCTGTAAAAAAGTCTTCATTCCAGATACCAATTCTTCGTCTTCTTTGCTGTAGCTGTAAGCAAGAAATAATGTAGGTTGGGTGGATACGGGCATCTCGATAACTGAATCTTCGTTTTTCTGCACGTCTGGAGTCAAACGGATCGTCTCCAAGAGATTATCGGTGATATCTACTGCATGTTTGCCCTCCGTAACGAGATACTCTCGTGACTTCTTCAAGCTTGGATAAAGATAAGTCGCCTTGTAATTCTCGCTTACTAAACGCGCAGATAACATATCTGTCTTCGTAATTAGGAATCTCCTAATATTCTCATAAGGAATTTCTGATTCTTGAGCCCAAATGCTTTCCTTTTTCAGGAATGGCTCGATGATATTGTTCTTGATAAACGTAAGTCCGGTATGATCTATCTCATAGAGAGTTTGACCATCTCGAGTTTGAACTTTTACGTGATAATACAACCCCATCACCTCTGATAAAAATCTTATGACTTCAATTATATGAGTTCTAAACTAGATAGACAATGTGATCCGGAAAAAGAAAAAGGAGGACTGTTGACCTGTGTGCCAACAGTCCTCCTTTTTTATCCTTCCAACAAAGCGCGTAACTTCTCAAGTTGTTCCTCGGTCGATGTACGTTCCCAAGCCTGATTCGCTGCTTGCTCGGCTCTTTGCTTGGCTTCCAGATACTCTGCCTCTTGTTGGAGCCCGAAATAAGCCTCCTCCAAGGTCGCCAGAATCCAATATTGGTCGCTGCGCTGATCGAAGTCCGACCTCATCAACTCTTGACAGATCTCCACAACTTGTTTGCGGACACGATTTGCCAAGACTTGATCGGCAATCCGGTCATCTCCAGTTACAATTCGGCCCCGTACATTCAAGAGGAACGCGAAGTTGATCCCGTTGTAGTAGTCGCGTTTGATATAAAACCCTCGCTCATAGTACCCAATCGCTCGATCCAAATACCCGATTTCGTGCAGTTCTTCCCACAACCGTTTTTGTACTGCCCCTGCAAGACCCAATGTTTCCGGGTCGGCCGACCGTTGCACATCCAAAGGTTCGAGCATTGACCAAGCTTCGCGCAAAGCTTCAACAGCCGTTGGGCTCTTTGATTTGTAGGTGGCTAAGACCCGTCGTTGAACGAAAAAGGAGTTCTGAGGGTCCATCTCTCCCGCCATGCCAAACAGTTCCTTGGCCCGCAAAAACTCCCCTTCGTCCAATGCTTTTTGCCCACGTTCCACGATCTTGTTCAGAGTTTGCAAATCGCTTCCATCCGGAATCGGCAGTTCCTGAACCACTCTGCTCTCTTCAAACCCTTTCAAGTCTTTCAAATAGGTGTACACCGGGCTGTCGATCTGGGGATTCTTCAGGATTTCCTGAATGGCTTCCTTCAGCTCTTTTTGGAAGCGCGTGGCTTCCGAATACCCAATGTCTTTTCCCAAGTGCTCATACCGTCGGATCACGGTATGGCCGAGATCAAAGGGGTTTTGAAACTTCGACTCGGCGATCAAAAGCGTCGTGTGCGGCTTGAGGGCGTGCCGGACTCCCAACTCATACAACGCGTTGGCGTTGTACGTAGAAAGATCTGCAATCACGACATCTGCTTTCAATAAATACTCATACATCGGGACATCAATCGTTCCAGAATGAATGAGTTCATCAGCCCGTACACAATGCAAACCCGCCGCTTCAACCGCTTGCTTGATAACGTTAAAGTAGGTCGCATCCATGTTCAAAAGTCGACCTGTAGGATAGTCGACCTTCTCCCCGTACCCCATTGCAACAAAACACAGTTTCTTCTGCTCACTCATCTGGATTCGTACTCCTTTACCTCGAATGCGCTCCCTACCGTCACCGGATTGCTTTTTCTCGGCGTCACGATGTGATAGACACTTCCGCCAGCCGTTGGTGGAACCGGGTGAGTGGTTGGCTCAAACTCAGCTGGTATTTCTCCGGTTCGCATAAACTGAACAACTTCTGCCGTACCACCCGGAAGTTTCGGATCTTCTCCGTTCCACAGAGCAAGCAGGATGTGGCTGTGTCGCACGGTGTAGGCCCCTACGAATACGTATTGCTTGGCGCGGTTCTCGCCCCACCCTTGGATGTTTTCCAAAGTGTTTCCTTCGACCAAGGGGATTTCCACACAGCGATCCACCTGTTCCAGCAGTTCCCGGAACTCAGTCAAGGACTCTGCTGTCTCAAAGTCATTTTCGTATTCAGAAACCGGCATCGGAAGCAAAGCGATCACCTTCCATTTTACTTCAATTGCAAGTTTAGCTACCAAGCGATCCGCACCGTCCGCAAGCGGCGACATGAGGATCAAGTCTGAACCTGGATTCGAACGTTCGACCTTTTCAAAAAATTCACGCACACGATCACTCAAGTTCAGCAAATCTTCGCTTCGCAAATCACGATGCCCCGTAATTCCAACTTGGATTTGATTCATGCGACCACCCCCCTTTTTTCTTGATTGTACACTGTCGCCCAATGTCTGGTAAACTATGTACACTTACGATACTCCAGAAAGACAGGTGACTCACTGAATGGCATACGCAGAAGTCAACGGTACCTCCCTCTATTACGAAATGGCGGGGAGTGGGCATCCGTTGGTGTTGATCCACGGTTTTAACTTGGACTGCCGGTTGTGGGACGAGCAGTTTGCCGAGTTGCAGAAGCATTTCCAAGTCGTGCGCTACGACATGCGCGGCTTTGGGCAATCGGGTCCGTCGGCGGGGGACTTTTCCCATTTCGACGATCTCGCGGCCCTGCTCGACCACCTCGAGATTGAGAAGACGCATGTCTGCGGGCTGTCGTTTGGCGGGTACACCGCGCAGGAATTCGCGCTCGCCTATCCGGATCGCGTCAACAAACTCGTTCTCGTCTCCGCAGGTCTCAACGGCTTCCCGATGACCGAGATTCGCAAAGCGGACATCGAGACGTTCAACGCTGTGGTACAAACCGCAGATGTGAGCGCAGTGGCGAACGTGTTTGCGAACCAATGGCTCGAAGGGCCGGGGCAAGCACCGGGACGCGTGGCGACGGAGATTCGCGAGCGATTCCTCGACATGGTGTTCCATGCATTCGCTCTGCCGAAGCCGGAGAACTTCCCGAAGTTCCTCCAACCGCCGGTCATCCAGCGCGTGCAGGAGATCAAATCGCCGACCCTGATCATCGCGGGGGAACTCGACTACCCGGACATCTCGCAGATCGCGACCTACCTGCACGGGCGCATCGTCCTGTCCGAGTTGGAAGTGCTCCCCAACCTCGCGCACATCGTCAACATGGAGATTCCGGTACAGTTCAACGACATGCTCCTCGACTTCCTCGGGGCGTAGTGAGTTGTAGAAAAAAAAGGATCGATCCGCTGCGGCGGGTCGATCCTCTTTTTGCATTACACGGTGTTGAGGAGGTCGTCGTATTCCTTCCAGAATTCTTCTACGTACTCATCTGTTTCCGTTTTGATGGCTGTGAAGTAGAACTCCTTGGCTTGGCGGGCGAACGTCAGGACTTGTTCGCGGTACTCTGCGCGGGAGATACGTGCCTGTAGATCCGGGTAGTGTTGAGAACGACCAGACCATTCAGGACAATTGCGAAAGTTCGAGAGGCGTACCTCTTCTCCCGCGAGTTCAACGTCCCAATCCACTTGGGTCGGGCAGCCCATACCGGGGAATATCTCGCCACAACAATTGAACATGGCTTGGTTTTGGCTGTTCTCTTGATCGCGACCGTTCTTCAGTGATCTCAGTAACTGCAACCCGGTTACGTTGAGCGTCCAATCCTGTCCCACGTCGGAGAGGACGGTGTTGTTCACTTGCAAATAGATTTCTCCGTGTGAGCAGAGATCATAAGATCCGGCGTCCGGGGATATCCAATGTTGATTCAAAATCCGAATTTCAAACGACATGGGGGTTATTCAACTCCTGTACGATTTTTGGTAGAATGGGGGCTAGGAATGAGGTGGCCGAATGTTACAACTTGTCAGACTGGATGAAGGACATATCGAGGACTTGGTTGCGTTGTCGACGAAGCTCGGCTGGGACTATGCACCGCCGGAGTTGCGGTTGCTGTTGACGGTCGGGATTGCATATGGACATGTGAATGAGGAAGGTCGCGTCGTTTCCAGTGCGGCGGTGTTTCCCTATGAAGGCCTCGCTTCCATCGGCGGGGTCATGGTCGACCCGAGTCAGCGTCGCCAAGGTCTGGGAACGAAGGTCATGGAACGCGTTCTGGAGGAAGTCCCCGATATTCCTACGATGCTCTGTGCAACGGCGCAGGGCAAGTTCTTATATGAAGCAATGGGCTTCCATACTGTGGGAACCCTGCATAAATACCTCGCGGAACGGTACGTTCCGGTAAAGGAAACGCTTGAGACAGCAGAGGGTCCGAAACTCGAACTGTTTCGAGCAGGCAATGCTCACGAACTCGAAGCGTTGAGATTTGATGATGGGTTTGATCTTGCTCCTATACGCTCGGCTGACTTTGAGCGCATCCTGGAGCTCGACGCCCTCTCCATCGGTGCTCGGCGTCGGAAGTTTTTGCAGATGCGGATTGCACAGGCTTCGGATGGGATGGTGCTTCGTAAGGCTGGTGAGATTGTGGGATTTGCACTCGCGGTGCAAGGCCCAATCTACCGCGTCATCGGCCCGGTGGTCGCACCAGATGCACAACTTGCCTTGATGCTGGTTGAACACCTCGCCCGCCGCCATGACGGGGCTCTGCGGATCGACATCCCCACAGAGCAGACCGAACTCGTAGAAGCAATGCCCCTTCGCGGCTTCCACTTGGCGAACGTCCCCCCGATCATGCTGATCGGGGGCGAGCAACTCCCGCCGAGACACAGCTCCCTCTTCGCCATCTCCTCACAAGCCTACGGATGAGATAAAAAAAAGAACTTGAGGCACTCACGCCCCAAGTTCTTTTTTTCTTACTTCACTTTCCGCGAAGCCAATTTCGCTTGGGTGAACAGCAAGAGGTAATCATGGCCGCCCGCTTTGGAGTCGGTGCCGGACATGTTGAAGCCTCCAAACGGATGCACGCCCACGAGAGCGCCTGTGCATTTGCGGTTGATGTAGAGGTTGCCGCAGTGCATCGTATCGAGTGCTTCTGCGATGCGAACTTCGTCGTTGGAGTAGAAGGAGCCCGTCAGACCGAACTCGGTGTTGTTGTAGATCGCAATCGCTTCTTGCCAGTCTTTCGCTTTAGCAATCGCCAGCACCGGGCCGAAGATTTCTTCCTTCATGATGCGTGCGTTCGGAGCCACGTCTGCAAACACGGTCGGCTGGATGTAGAAGCCGTTGCCCGCTTCCTCCGCCTTGGCGCCGCCTGCAACGAGACGACCTTCGTTCTTGCCGATCTCGATGTATTCGAGAATTTTTTCGTAGGCGTTTTTGTCAGAAACCGGACCTGCCGCGAAGTTTTCTTCCGGGAGACCGATTTTCAGGTTTTTCGTCAGGGCGACGACTTTCTCGACCACTTCGTCGTACACAGACTCGACGATGACCGCACGGGAACCTGCGGAGCACTTCTGGCCTTGGAAACCGAACGCAGATGCCACGATGGACGCCGCTGCTGCGTCGAGGTCTGCCGTTTCGTCGACGACGATGCCGTCCTTGCCGCCCATCTCGGCGACGACGCGCTTGATCCAGATCTGGCCCTCCGCCGTTTCGGCCGCCAGTTTGTTGATGTGCAGGCCGACTTCCTTGGAGCCCGTGAAGGAGATGAAACGAGTCTTCGCGTGCGAGGTCAGGTAGTCGCCGACTTCTGCCGAGGAGCCCGGGATGAAGTTGAGGACGCCTGCCGGGAGACCGACTTCTTCCATCAATTCAACAAACATGTGCGCGATAACCGGAGTGATCGAGGACGGCTTGAGCAGCACGGTGTTGCCCGAAACGATGGCAGCCGTCGTCATGCCGACGCAGATCGCCAGCGGGAAGTTCCACGGCGGGATGACGAAACCGACGCCCAGCGGAATGTAGGTCAGCATGTTCTCTTCGGAATCGATCTTGGTCAGCGGGTGGTGGATGTTCGTTTCGCTCAGGCGAATCGCTTCACGAGCGTAGAACTCCATGAAGTCGATCGCTTCGGCGGTGTCGCAGTCTGCTTCTGCGTAGTTCTTGCCCGCTTCGAGGATCATCATCGCGGAGAACTCGTGCTTGCGTTCGCGCATGAGTTCGGCGGCGCGGAACAGGTATTCGGCGCGCTCGCGGGCCGGCACCTTTTTCCAAGATTCGAACGCGGTCAGAGCGGATTGCATCGCTTGTTCCGCGAGTTCTTGGGACGCTTTGGAGACGCGGCCGATCACTTCGTCGGTGCGACCCGGGTTGATCGAGGTGATTTTGCCTTCGGTGTGGATCAATTCGCCGCCGATGTGCAGCGGGAGGTCACGACCGAGTTGGGACTTGATCTTGGTCAGAGCTGCCTCCATTGCTTGCTGGTTCTCCGGGCGGGTGAAATCGGTGAACGCCTCCGGTGCGTAGGTCGGGATCTTGCGTGCCGCGAGTTGCGTGGTTTGCGTCGTCATGGTTTTCAAGTCTCCTCTCAATTAGTTGGCGACGTTTGCGACGTCGAGAACTTGTTTGATGCGGGCAATCGCCCAGTCGAGTTCGTCTTGCTTGATCGTGAGCGGCGGTGCGAAACGGATCGTGGTTTCGTGGGTTTCTTTGCAGAGCAGGCCGAGTTCTTTGAGCTTCTCGCAGTACGGGCGTGCGCGGCCCGTCAGTTCCACGCCGATGAACAGACCACGGCCGCGGATGTCCTTGATCTCCGGGTTGTTGATCTCGCGGAGTTTTTCGATGAAGTACGCGCCGAGTTCGAGCGAGCGTTGGACGAGTTGCTCCTCTTCGATGACGTCGAGCGCCGCGATGGCCACTGCGCAACCGAGCGGGTTGCCGCCGAACGTCGAGCCGTGGGAGCCCGGTTCAAACACGCCGAGGACTTCGCTGTCGGCCGCCACTGCGGAGATCGGGAATACCCCGCCGCCCAGTGCTTTGCCCATGATGTACATGTCCGGGGTGAAGTCTTCCCATTGCGAAGCGAACAGTCGGCCCGTGCGACCGAAGCCGGTCTGAATCTCGTCGGCGACGAACAGGACGTTGTTCGATTTGCAGGTTTCGTACGCTTCTTTGAGGAAGCCTTCGCGCGGGATGAGGATGCCCGCTTCGCCTTGGATCGGTTCAACGATGAACGCTGCGGTGTTCGGGGTGATCGCCGCTTTCAATGCGTCGAGGTCGCCGTACGGGATGATCTTGAAGCCCGGGGTGAACGGACCGAAACCGCGACGGTACGATTCGTCGGACGAGAACGACGTGATCGTCGTGGTGCGGCCGTGGAAGTTGCCTTCGCAGACGATGATCTCCGCCATGTTCTCTTGAACTTTTTTCACATCGTACGCCCAGCGGCGGACCGCTTTGACCGCGGTTTCAACCGCTTCGGCGCCGGTGTTCATCGGGAGAATCATGTTCTTGCCGGTCAGCTTGACGAGTTTTTCGTAGAACTCGCCCAGACGTTCGCTGTGGAACGCGCGGGAGGTCAGCGTGACTTTGTCCGCTTGGTCCTTGAGCGCTTGGATGATCTTCGGGTGGCGGTGTCCTTGGTTGAGCGCGGAGTATGCGGAGAGCATATCCATGTATTTGTTGCCTTCCGGGTCTTGAACCCAGACGCCTTCAGCTTCTGCGATGACGATCGGAAGCGGATGATAGTTATGTGCACCGAATTGTTCGGTTTGGTCGATAATGCGTTGGGTTTTCGTCATGAGGGAGTTCCTCCTTGGTTGCGTGGGATTTCTTACTTACTTGAATTGCAAGAAGCGTGCCAATTCTGTGCGCGCTTTTTTTCCGTGCAAAATGGGGGCGGGTATGCAAAAATAGTTGGCAGAGGCAAAATTTTTCTGCATACAGGGAGGCAAAATCATTTGGCACTACAGGATCGTTTCCTTTCCATATATGAGCAAGTTCTCGACGAGATCAACGAGGGCGTTCACGTCATCGACGCAGACGGGACGACGGTGGTCTACAACCGCAAGATGACGGAGCTCGAATCGATGGCGTCGCATCAAGTGCTCGGCAAGAAGTTGCTCGATGTCTTCCAGTTCCCCGCCGAGCAGGAGTCCACCCTGTTGCGCTGTCTGCGCGAGGGGCGGGCGATTCGCAACGTGCGGCAGATGTATTTCAACACACAGGGCAAACCGATCTCTACAATAAATAACACCTACCCGATCTTCGAGCAGGGCCGGGTCGTCGGGGCGATGGAGATTGCCAACGACGTGACCAAAATCGAACGGCTGATCCGCGAGAATCTCTTGGAGCGGGAAAAAAGGGGCACGCGTTTTACGTTTGAGAGCATCATCGGCGACAGTGAGGCGATCCGCGAAGTCGTGGAGAACGCCAAGCGGGCCGCTCGCACGTCGTCGTCCGTGTTGGTCGCAGGCGAGACCGGGACGGGCAAGGAGTTATTTGTCCAGAGCATTCATCAGGCGAGTTTGCGGGCGGACGGGCCGTTTCTGTCCCAGAACTGTGCGGCGTTGCCCGATTCGTTGATTGAGGGCTTGCTGTTCGGGACGACCAAGGGCGCATTTACCGGAGCGATTGAGCGGCCGGGGCTGTTCGAGCAGGCGGAGGGCGGTACGCTTTTTTTGGATGAGATCAATTCGCTGAGTTTGCCGCTGCAAGCGAAACTCTTGCGCGTGTTGCAGGAAAAAACGGTCCGTCGCATCGGCGATACGAAGGACCGTGCCGTGAACGTGCGCATCATTGCGGCGATCAACGAAGACCCGATTGAAGCGATATCACATGGGCGACTGCGCAAAGACCTGTACTACCGGCTGGGGGTTGTCACGTTGATGGTGCCGCCGCTTCGGGAAAGACGGGGCGATGTGCCGATGTTGGTGGAGCATTTCATGCGCAAATACAACCAGTTGTTTCAGATGGAGGTCGACGGAGCGAGCGAAGAGGTGCGGGCGTTTTTTGCCGAGTATGACTGGCCGGGGAATGTGCGGGAGTTGCAACATCTGATCGAGGGGGCGATGAACTTGATTGACGACGAGCGCGAGATTGAGATGGTGCATCTGCCCCTGCATCATCTGCGGCGGCAGTCTGTGGTTTCGGCAACTCCTGTGGGCGGTGCCGAGGAGGGGACGCTGACGGCGTTGTCGCAGTCCCCCGGCGCCCTGCGCGATAAACTGGAAGAGTTTGAGAAACACTATCTCCAACAGACCCTCACCCGCCACGGCGGCAATCTCTCGCGGGCGGCCAAGGAATTGGGATTGAGCCGCCAGAGTTTGCAGTACCGGGCGCGGAGGTTGGGGTTGCGGGAGTAGATCGTTTTTTCAGGGAGGCTCTGTGGGAGATGTCGAACAGGCAGGAACAGGAACAGAATCAGTTGCAGCGCACGATGAAGAGCCGTCATTTGTTTATGATCTCGCTTGGCGGTGTGATCGGGACAGGGTTTTTTCTCGGGTCGGGGTATACGATTTCGCAGGCGGGGCCGTTTGGGGCGATTCTGTCCTATCTCGTCGGCGGGTTGATCATGTACTTGACGATGCTGTGTCTCGGAGAATTGTCGGTGGCGATGCCGGTGTCGGGATCGTTTCAGACGTACACGACGAAATTTATCGGGCCCGGCACGGGATTTGCGGTCGGCTGGTTGTATTGGCTCGGCTGGGCGGTGACCGTGGCGCTTGAATTGTTGTCGGCGGCGCAGTTGATGCAGAGATGGTTCGCCGATGTGCCGTCGTGGGTTTGGTGCTTGGGTTTCGGCGTCGTGCTGTTTCTCATGAACGCGCTGTCGGCGAGGACGTTTGCCGAGACGGAGTTTTGGTTTGCGAGCGTGAAGGTGGCGGTGATCATCTTGTTCATCATCTTGGGCGGTGCCGCGATGTTCGGTCTGCTCGGGTTCCAAAGCGGGCAAGCCGCGCCGATGCTGAAAAATTATACGAACAGCGGGCTGTTACCAAACGGAATTAAAGGTCTGATCTTAACGATGATTACTGTGAACTTCTCGTTTCAAGGGACGGAATTGATCGGGATCGCGGCGGGTGAGTCGGAGAATCCGGAGCAGACGATTCCGAAGAGCATTCGGACGACGGTGTGGCGGACGTTGTTTTTCTTCGTGCTGGCGATTTTTGTGCTGGCGGGGTTGATTCCGTATGAGCAGGCGGGCGTGGTGGAGAGTCCGTTTGTTGCGGTGTTTGACTCGATTGGGATACCGTTTGCGGCGGATGTGATGAACTTCGTCATTCTGACGGCGTTGCTTTCGGTGGCGAACTCCGGATTGTATGCGGCGACGCGGATGATGTTCGCGCTCTCCAGTGAAGGGATGGCGCCGAAGGGACTTGGGCGAGTGAATGCGCGGGCGGTGCCGTTGAATGCGCTGGTGCTGACGATGGGGGTTGCGTTTCTGTCCCTGCTGTCGAGTGCGTATGCGGCGGAGACTGTTTATTTGTGGCTGATCTCGCTGGCGGGGTTAGGGGCGCAGGTCGGGTGGATTTCGATTACGTGGTCGCAGTTGGCTTTCAGGAGGAAGTATGTACGGGATGGGGGTCGGGTTGAGGATTTGAAGTTTAAGACGCCGGGGTATCCCCTGCTGCCGTTGGTTGCGACGGTGCTGAATGTGGCGGTGCTGGTGAGCTTGGCGTTTGATAAAGATCAGCGGATTGCGCTGTATTGCGGAGTGCCGTTTGTGGCGGGGTGTTATTTGTATTATTACGGGGTGGTAAGGAGGAAGGCTCATTTTTAACTAGGATTCAATGGTTCTATAGAAAAATATTGACAGAAACTAGGTGAGAGAAATATGATAGTAAGTACAAACTAGAAAAACTAATAAATGACTTCAACAAACAATTGTCCTCTGTGACAATGCGGATTGAAGTCACTCAATGAGGGTAGGAGGCAGACAATTATGAGTATGGGCAATCAATTTAATGTAACTCCGGAACAACTCCACAACGCTTCGATGTCTTTGCAAAATAGCTACAACAACATCGAATCTTTCTACAACCAAGCCTACAACACGGTACAAAGCATTTCCGGCGCTTGGGGCGGTGACGCACAGAAAGCTTACGAAGATTGGTTCAACCACTTCAACAAGGGTCACAAAGAAATGATGGATGCTCTCCAATCCTTCATCAACGCTACTCAAACTGCGGCGCAAGCATACTCTGACACCGAATCTGCTGTCAAAGGTATGTTCAACCGATAATCGAACAGAAGGCCAGTGCCAGCCTCATTGGCATGGCCTTCTTTTTTTCTTTCCAAGGAGGTTTGATCTACGATGAGCCTTGCACTTGATAAGTCCGCACCGCCGCTTCTCGTCACCGTAGAAGGTCTGAACGGTTCGGTTGACGTGGAGCTTTCCGGTGATGTTGCGATCTCGACCTTGCTCCCGCTTCTGATTCAGCACCCGCGCGTTTCCATCCCCGGTGCTCCGAGTTCACCGTCTGAGTGGACCATCGGGATCAAGGGCGGTCAGAAGCTCGACCCTGCAAACAAACTGTTCGACTACGGAGTGCTTGAGGGAACGATTCTCCTGCTCCAACCTAGCTCTCAATACTCCAACCCGCTTCCTGAAATCGAGGGAGAGTTGTCCCTGCCCAACGAGAACAAACTACTCGTCTTGAAAAAAGCGACCTCCTCCATCACCTCTCTGTTCACCCGAAAGAAATAAAAAAGCTCTCCCCCGCACCTGCGGAGGAGAGCTTTTCTCATTCCTCTTCCATAAAGAGTTGTACTTGCCGGACTTTCTGGTTCCGTCTCACGAGGAACCCGCGCCCCTGCGGTAACATTGCGGCACGTTGGCTACCGAGAATAAAGCCCTCACCGGCATCCCCCGCCAACACAATCCCCGGAGAACTCATCTCTTTCAGACGTTGCGGGAATTGGTCGAAGCTTCGCGACGACCCCCCGACTCGACGTGCAAGCACCGTATGGAACCCGATATCTCGCGCTTGTAACAGGTAATCCGCCAACTGCGTAATCGGATTGCCCATCGCGGCGGACACCACTTCATAATCGTCGAGGATCAAGAAGTAATGCGGCCCGCTCCAGCCTTCCTTCGGGTTCGGAGACAGCGCGGCTTGCGAAATTCGCGGGTCGAGCTCTCCACGCAGTGCGAACACCGGTTCATTCAGCATCTGCGCCGACCATGCGTAGTTCTTGATATACGGCTTGACCTCCGGATCGTTCACAAACTCGAACAGCATCCGGCGGAAGTCGATCACGAGGAACTGCACGTGCTCCGGGCCGTACCGCGCCATCATCCCGCGCATGAACTGTCGGAGGAACGCCGTCTTGCCCGTCTCGCCGTCTCCATACACCATGAAGTGTGGCTCGTTGCCCATCGGGTCCCACGACACCACATCGAGACGCGATTCCTCGATCCCAAACGGAATCGCTTTGCCCTGCAACTGCTCCGGCTCCACGTCCCCCTGACGAATTTGCATCGGCAGGATGCGAATCGGTTGCACCTTCGGGCCTTTCCAAGCATCCTGCGTCGCTTGTACAAAGGCATCCGGTGCCGGGTCGCCTGTAACATCCAATCGAGGCAGAGCGACTTGGAAGTAGAAGCCCTCACGCCCCACACCACGTCCTGCGATATCTCGCGGCATGACTTTTTGTGCCGCTCGGTTGACTTCCGAATCGTTCGGTTCGTTCAGACGCAATTCCAAACGCCCCGTGATGTTGTCGCGAATCTTCATCCGCAAGTCCGCCCAGCGGTTCGACGCCAAGATGACGTGAATCCCGTAGTTCAGACCGGTCGTCACCAACTCCGTCACTTCAATGTCCACGAGCTCGAAAAACTCGCTTTGCAACTGCGCGATGTCGTCGATCACGAGGAACACGTCCCCCGGCTGGTCTTGGAACTCCCCGTTCGCCCGACGCTCGCGGAACGTCTGCATCGTGTCGATCCCATGCTGGCGGAACAATTGCTCCCGTTCGTCGATCAAGCCGTGTACTTGGCGGATCATGATGGGGAATTTTTCCTTGTCCCCCTTGCCGTACACCGTCCCGACATGCGGAGCTCCTTGCAACGGACGAAGCAGACCGCCGCCGAGGTCGATCACGTAAAACTGTGCATCCGACGGCTTATGCGTTGCCATGAAAGCTGTCAGGATCGTCTTCAAAAACGTCGATTTCCCGCTCTGCGGCGCACCGACGATCGCCAAGTGCCCCTCGTTGCCGAGGAAGTCGAGAATCAACGGCTCTTGCGACTGCTGCAACGGCAAATCGAGCACCCCGACCGGAACCTTCAATAAAGTACGCACCGGACGCGTCGGCCACTCCGTGCCGTTGAAGAACGGGTAGTTCCCCGTGTTGAACAACGTCTGGAGAAACTGCTGCGGCTTCAAAACGCCGTCGAGCGTCAAGTTGCGATCCAACGGCTCCACCCAGACTTGGTGGACTTCCTGCCCGAGCGTCTTGGCGTGGTCGACCAAACCTTCGATGATGACTTCCATCTCCGTTCGGGAGTCGGCTCGCTTGCCGGACTTCGTCGCCGCGACTTCGTTCATCCCCGGCAGGAGGAACTCCACGATACGGCCCGATGCGTTGAACTCCCCGATGTGGAGAGACGCTTGAGGTTGGTCGGAGATCGGCGTGTACGGCCCCGAGACAGACGCCGTTTTGAACAGGTCGTAGATGTGGGTGTCGACTTTGAGATAGCCCACCCCCGGATAGGAAGGAAGGTAAAAAGCGTCCGGTGTCCCGATGACGGCACGAGACTCCGCTTCGGAGAACGTCCGCAGGCAAATTCGATAGCGCAGATGCGTCTCCAAGCCTTTCAGACGGCCCTCCTCCAAACGCTGTGTGGCAAACAGGAGGTGAATCCCGATACTCCGGCCAATTCGCCCGATCTTGACGAACAGGTCGGTGAACTCCGGCTGAGCGGCGAGCAATTCGCCGAATTCGTCGATGACGACGACGAGATACGGCAGCGGCTCCATGAACGGATTAGCTTGGCGTTTGTTCTGGTACTGCTTCACGTTGTCGAGGTTGCCCGCTTCGCGAAGCATCCGCTGACGGCGGTCCATCTCGCCGAGCAACGATTGGTAGAAACGGTCGATCATCGAACCGTCGCCTTCGAGGTTGGTGATCATCCCCGCCGCGTGCGGCAAGTTGGAGAGATCGGCAAACGCCGCCCCGCCTTTGAAGTCGACGAAGATGAAGTTCAACATCTCCGCATCGTTGTTGACCGCCAGACCAACGACCAAGGAACGCAAGAGCTCCGACTTCCCGGAACCGGTCGCCCCGATGACGAGACCGTGAACCCCCATCCCGTTGTCGGCCGCTTCCTTCAAGTCGACGATGACCGGCTGCCCGTCGACACGCAAGCCAATCGGTGCACGCATGACCAACTCACGCGGTTTGGATTGCCAAGTCGTCGCTGGATCGACGTGTGCCGCCGAACGGATGTTGAGCAGGTCGGTCATCTTGACGGTGTCTGCCAGCGAAATCTGCGACGCCTTCTCACTTTGGACAAACGGTGCCAAACCACGGGCAATCGAGTCGCTGATGACAAGCGACAAGCGCTCTGCTTGCTTGCCCTCTGCCCGGCGACCGCCAAACGCCATCTCTTCAAATGTGAACTCGCCCTCTTCCCCGACATGCACGCGAGAAGAGAATGCCTGCGGAATCGAGTACCGCCCGTCCACCAGCGAGAGCACGGTGATGCCCGCCTCGGTCGCCAAGTTGAACAGCTCTGCCAACTCGGTCGACTGCGAGATCAGCGTGTTGATGTCGATGCCGTCCAAGACGAGAATCTGATGCGGACCCGACGGGCCGGTCGGCTGGTTTTTGCGCTCTTCGCGGGATTTTTTCACCTGTACGATGCGCGGGAGAATTTCTTCATTAAACATCTGGTGGAACTCCATCGCGTTGCTCGCCATGAAGCAGAGCGGGATGCCGCCCGGCATTTTTTTCGTGGAGCGTGCGCGGCGGCCGTGCGGGAGCCATTTGAACCATTGCCACTGCTGTTCCACTTCCTTGGTGAAGTAGACCAGCATCTGCACGTCTTCCGGTGCATGGAACACCGCCACTTGTGTGAGCAGGGCGCGCGCCATCTCTTGGATCATGTGGCGTTTGCCACGAATCGCCAGCGACCCGAGGTCTTTGAGCGGGAGTTCAATCGGTGCGTTTTCGATCAACTCGAACTTGGTAACGAGCGTCTTGGCGCGGTAGACCAAGTTCTTGTCATACTCGGTAAACGGGTTGTCGTCCATCTCCAACTTCGCTTTGCTCGTCAGCGGCACCGAGCCGCGTCCCATCGAGATCGTCAAAAAGTCCTCGTCACTGCGGTTGCGCTCCCAGATGCGTTCCCGTTGTTGAACGAAGCCGAGCAACTGCGACGGCTCGGGAAAGAGCGTGTCGTAGTATTTTTTCTGACGCAGAGAGAGCTTTTGAAGTTTGTCGTGCTGTTCGTCGAGGTAGTTGACGTACTTTTTCTTGACGGAGCGCTGTTGAGACATGCGGTTTTTTTTCTGCATGACGACTTGCACAATCGCGGTGATGATGGAGATCGCCGCCATGACGCTTGCGGCGAACGCCATTTTCGGGCTTTGGTAGACCGTGGACATGATGTACGCCGATGTCATTGTGAGGCCGGCGGTGATGATCGAGACGACCAAGCCCCCTTTGCTCGGCGGTTGCAGCGGCGGGGGCGAGACGATTTTCACCTCGTCTTTGGGCAGCGTCTCGGGATACGTGCGGGCGGGTCTGTAATACTGAATTCCGTTCATGGTGTCCTCCTATCTCACTTCTTGAACAAGCGACCGAATAACCCCTTGCCGCTCGCCGCCGCCCTCTCCTCTTCCAACGTCGTGCGCAGGAAGTTGTCCGGCACCAGCAGTTCGAGGATCGGTTTCAGCGCGCCGTCCAACTCGTCGTCCACGTCGATCAACCGAGCTTCCCACGCGGCACGGTAGAGGTGCTTCATGGATTGCGCGGGGATGTGGGCGAGCGGTTTTTTCGGGAGGCATTGCAAGAGCAGTTTCTGATCGACGCCGGCGTTGAACTTGTTGACGACGACGTGGACGTGCAAGTCGCCGCGTTCTTCGGCGTGGAGCAGGTCTCGAATCAGCAGGAACTCCTCCGTCGGCGGTGCCCCGTCTGACGGCGGCATCAGGCGTTGGAGAAGCACCGGGTCGGGGTCCACGACGAGGAACACATGGTCAAACTCGTCAAAAATGTCGGCATCAAAACCGTCCGGCGTAAACGAAGCATCGTAAAAAATGAACGGCGAGTGCCGCAGTTCGTACACCAGCTTCATGATCTCTTCGGCGGAAACGTCACCGTTGGGCAGTTGCGGGTGGTTGAGGTACATCGCGATGCCTTCGTAGAGCAGCTCGGCTTCTTTTTTCAAGGAGCCGTACTCGAGGACGTGGAACGGCGGTTTGTAGTCGGGTTTGAGATCGGCGACGTTCAAGTGGTCGTAGAGCGTCGGGCGGTTGCCCGGATGCTCAACCAGCGTACAGTGCAGGCTGCGGTTGGCGATGGCGGTGGCAAGCGTCGTCGTGACAAACGTCGCCCCGGCACGCGGCGTGAGGTTGAGGAACATGCAAACTTTACTTTGCATCGAAACGTAGGAATGCACGGGAACGGCGACTTTGATCTGGCGTTCGACGATGCGTTCCTTTTCGATGATTTTTTCGACTTCGACGATTTTTTCTTTTTCAATAATTCGGACCGGGCCTCGATGCTCGTCCTCGTCGGGGAGGTTCGGGCGGATCGGTTCCAGGAGTTCGTCTTGGGCGGATAAAAGCGGAGCGATGCGCCGCACGATTTGATTTGCGGTGTCGCGCAGGTCTCCGTAGAACAGCAAGACGTCAACGCCGTAGCGGTGTGCAAGTTCATTGGCTTCCTGCGACCAGCGCAGGGTCGGGTCGAGGATCAACAACTCACAACGGCCCGCAGACAACTCCGCTTGCAACTCCGCCTCCGATTGGAGGTTGTCACTCCATTCGATCGCAGGGTACGGCAGGAACGTTTGCAGCTTCTGGCCGAGCGGAGCCGAACCGAAAGCAAATACCAGTCTCATCTCTGTACCCCCTTCTAAATATGATTTAGTATACCAAAAATAGTCATATTTTTTAATATCAACTAGGAATCATAGCGATCTAATTGCCCATTCCCCCGTTTAAGCAACTCCACGGCCGGTAGCCTTTTTGGGCGGCGTCTTTCTCGTTGGTGAACGTCTCGGTGCGTTGGTAGTTGGTCATGTCGAACTTCGGCAGACAGCTTTCGCGGAAGTAGTACTGACTGCCTTTCATCGGGCCGGGGTCTTTGCCCTTCACGCCGATCAGCGCGTCTTTTTTCACGATGCGCGATCCGCCGAGGGCGTAGTTGTTGTAGGTTTTGTCGCCCATGGGAATGCCTTGGATGAAGGCGAGCAGGCCGATGTCGTCCACGGTGTTGTTCCACTGCTCTTGGTCGATGGTGGGAAGGGTGAACGTGTAGGCGATGCCTTGCGACTTGGCGTAGGCGTTGTAGGAGTTGATCTCCTGCTCCAAGTCGGTTTGGAGAGCCCCGATGATCGTCGTCCGACGGAAGCCGTCGAACGTTGCGTGGTCGGTCGCCCAGGTGTGAAGTTCCTTGGAATTGTAGCCGAACAGCGGATTTTGGTAATATTCGCGGTTGACCTGCTTTTCAACGTCGTCGAGAGAACCGTCCTCCCAGCGGTTGTGCAGACGGTCAAAGACTTGAACCGTGTCGTCGAGGGTGAAGCCGATCGTGTTGTTCGAGGTATCGGTGAAGACCCACGGTTTTTTTTCGGAGAAGACGTGCTTGGATTCCAAGCCGGACGCGCCGGAGTATGGCTGCGGCGAGTACAAGTAGTAGCCGTCAAAATCAATCACCATCAGGGCGGGGATGTAGCTCATCAGCGTTCCTTGCGTCGCTTCATCCTCCGCGTCAAAGCTCAGGTACAGCGAGTGCAAAAAAGCGTCGACCGCCGCCTCCTTGTTGGCACGGTATTTTTTTAATGAGCCGTAGCCTGATTCGAACTCTTGTTTCTCGTTGAACGTCAGCGCTTTTGCCCCGTCTTGCACCGCCGAGGTGATGGCGGCGTTGTAGCGCGTTTCGAGGTTGAGCGACGCTTTTTGTGCAGTGACGTGCCAGCCGTTGAAGACGAAGAACGGCAGCAGGAGCAGCACGGCGATGATGGCAAAGTTCGTGATCTTCATGGCGGTGCGTCACTCCCCTCTCGTTTTGTCCCTAAAAAAATCTGTGGCCCCCTCGCGTGAGGGAGCGACAGATTGTTTGGCGTCAGGATTATTGCTGAACGAACTTCAGGCCGTGAATCACGTTCGAGTCGTCTCGAATGATCGAAGCATTGAAACGACCAGCCGGGTTGATGTACGTAGTGGCACTTTGCGTGGTCGAGTCCGCGAGTTGACTGTACCCACTGGTTGGAACCACATTCGAAGATGATGCCGGAAGAGTCGAATCGTACGAAACGATTCCCGTCGATTCATTCACCACTCCGTTGTACCAAGTACCTCCGGAAACAGGTGTCGTCGCAATTTTATTACGCCCTGTGATGACCAATACCCCGAATTGCTTTTGTTGGCTGAATTTGCGCAAGGCGTTGACAACCTGCGAGCCGGAAATCGTCGTGCCGTCGTACACGTTGAACGACGTGCTGGACAACTCACGCTGAATACCGGAGAAGTTCTCTTGTGCCGACTTGGTCGCTTCTTGGGCTGAGATGAACATCACGACCGCGATGGTGATCAGTGCGATTGCGAGAAAGATGCCGGCAGCCATGACCAAAGCTTTCTGAGCGTTTCCCATGTAGGTGTATCCCCTTTTTTCCCTAGTTTTCTCTGTCTAATAATCTTCGTTGAGAACCATGCCCCCGTATGGGATGACAATTTTCTCTGTATCGGAGCTTCCATTGTTCAAAAAGTCCCGCATCAGCGTTGCCGCTGTTTTGTTCGTGTTGACGACCGTGACTTTGAAGTAATCTCCAGCCTGCATTTCATAGCGGCGGCTCGGGTCGTCGATCCCTGTGGTGTTGTCCGGGAACATCAGGTCCATGATCTGCTGGGTGTAAAACTCGTCGTAGTTGATCACGTACTTGTCCTGCGTCGGATTGCTCGGGTCCGGGATCGTCGGATCGTACCGCTTGTGCTGGTGCTCCATCTTCACATCGAACGTGTTCCCCGTCGTCTGCAACTCGGTGAAAAAGTCGTTGTACATCTGCGGAGAGATGTAGCCTTTGTTGCGAACGGAGTCGGTGAAAGTGGTGACCGCTTTCAGGGCGACCATGTACGAGATGTCGTCTTGGCGTTCAAACCCTTCTGACATCGGGTAGAAGTAGAGGAGCAGGACGGCGAGGATCAAAGCGAACACTTTGGATATTGAGTTCATCGACCATCCTCCTCTACGGTGTCGTGGTGTAACGAATGCTGGTGAGATGGCCTTGGGTGTCCCGAATGAAGGTCACGTTGAACTTCGCCTGTACGTTGATCGTCCCAACCGTGTCGGGGTCGGAGCGGTCTACGCCGTCGACGTAGACGGGAATCCCCAAGTCATGATTGTGATAGATATTTTGGACGACGACCGACCCAAGGACGGTGTCCGTTTTCGAAGTCTCTTTTAATGTAGTCGTTTGATTGCGGTCAAGCCCTTGGTTCGTTTGATACGTCTGATCCAACGCATCAGCCGTGCTGGTGAACAAGGTGTAGCCCATCGAAAGCGCCGATATGAACAAGATCATCGCGACACTCATGTAGAGCATTTTTCGTGTTGTGCTGCCCATGATCTAGTCTTGCTGGGTGAACACAAGGCCTTTGACGACATTGGATGTGTCGCGAACGACAATAGCTTGGAAACGACCTGCCGGGTTGACGTAATGTCGGGATTCAATTGCCTCCGCTTCTACTGGGCGAGTGTAGTAGTAGGAATTGTGAATACGGCCACCGTACGTGTTTGCGGACTCCGTAGCTTGCGACGCATGGTCCGTTGTCGCAATATTACCGGTGGATGAAACCACATCTCCGTACCAAGCACCCGACGGACGGTCAGTGCCTACGATTACTTGGATGCCGAACTCTTGACGGTTGTCATATTTGCGCAGAGCATTCACAACCTGCGACCCCGAGACAATCGTGTTGTCGTACACGTTAAACGACGTGCTCGACAGCTCATTCTGAATCCCGGAGAAGTTATCCTGCGCGGTCTTCGTCGCTTCTTGTGCCGAAATGAACATCACCACAGCGATGGTAATCAGGGCAATTGCGAGAAAAATCCCCGCCGCCATGACCAAAGCTTTCTGTGCGTTTCCCATCTGGTAAAAGCCTCCTCACTGAATCGTCTGGATCTGGTTGAAATACGTGCTCATCTGGTTCATCGACATCAGAATGAGCGGAATGACGAGATACAGGAACACCAGCGCATACATCGGAACAAACCCGATCATTTTACCCCAACTTGCTTTCTCGTTGATGATGCGCTCGTACTGCTCCTTGCGTTGCTCTTGGTAATACACCCGTTCGGTTTCGAGATCGTCGAACGCTTGGCGAATCGGAATTTTCTCCACGGCGACGAGCAGACGCTCAACCGTGCGGACAAACGGCACGAACGGCGCGTCTTCCTTGAGCTGCTCCATCGCTTTTTCTCCCCCGGCCTCGTAGTCCATGAGGCAGACTTGGAGCGGTTGACGGAAGATGACGGCGAAGCGCTCCATCCATTCCAAGATGTTCTCGACGGAGATGCGCTCGATTTCCGAAAGCATCGCGATGATCGTATGGAACTGATCGACCTCGTTCTGCATGTCCATCTCGCGCATCCGTCTGCGAAACTCGATCATCCACAGCGGGAGGAAGTAGCCGCCCGTCGCGACCCCGACGGCGATGACCAATTCCCACCACTTGAAATACTCGTTCTCCATCGTGTCGAGCTTTTTCAGAACCCGTGCGGCGTCTTTGTTCACCGCTTCTTTGGAAGCGTCGCGGCCCGCTTTCACCTTGACGGCGGCGCGGACTGCGCCTTCTCTTTTTTTCGGGTCCGGTTCGTCCTGCACGCTTTCGATGATCTTGCGGTCGGATATCGTGAGCTCCTCGGCTTTTTTCTCTTCTTCCGGGGAGAGCTGACCGAACAACGTCGTGTTCTTGGTCGGCGCATACAGCACGTTCTGCTTGGAGACATGGTGCATGTACAGCGTCGTCGAGATCAAGACCACGAACGTCGCGAGGCACAGCAAGATTCGTTGCAAGTACAACCATTCGATCGTCAGCGGAGAGGACGTGTCTTTCAACAGCCGCGTGAGTTTGAAATGCTGCTTGGTGTGCTGACCCGGCACCATGCGGTCTACGATCCACGCGACGGCGGGGAGTTCGTAGACTTTTTTCTCCCATTTGGTGCGGGTGGCTTTGGCGGCGTACTTGCCCTCGTCGTTCTCCTGCATCTTGCGCAGGAGGACGTAGGAGATCAAAATCACCGCAAAGATAATCATCTTGGTGAAAAACCCGATCTTACCCGTATAAAAATCATCCATCGACGGGAAGTGTCCCCGCGCCCAGATTTCAATCGGTTTGGTAAAAAAGATCGGGGCCAGCGAGATGATCGTCAGCCCGCTGAACAGGTAGCGCAGACGGTCCCGACGCAGAATTTCCAAGTTGATCTCCTGCGTGAGACGGCTCAACCCGTTCAAGTACATCGAGCCGTTGTTGATCGTCTTGTCCCCGTACTCTTTGACGAGAAACGAGATGCCGGCGAATCCTTTCAAAAAGCGAGTCGGCGCGACTTCGTAGTAGTTCTCCAACTCGTCCTGCGGGTCGTTGGCGGTCAAGACCTCGTAGATGCGCTCGGCATGCAGTTGCGCTTCGTACTTGGAGACCTGCCCCGCTTCGTAAATCGCTTCCTCGACCATGCCGTGCTGGTGGTAGTAATGCCGCACGTCGGTCATGAGATGAGAGAGTTGCTTCAGCAAGCGGTCCTCGACCCGCCCGACGAACGTGTCGATCAACATCCCGTTGATGACGACCACCGCCACGACGACCATCGCGAGGAACGTCGGGTCGCGGTTGACCAACACCAGCAGAACCACCGCCACGAACAGAATCCCGAGCGTCAAGTAGGCGATCTTCATCGTCTCCTTGCGCATCGTGAATTCATCGTAGGAGTGAATCGTGGACAGACGCTTGCGAATCTTCGCCGTGTAGCTTTCCAGAAGCGGCGTGCGGGAGAACAACACGTACGATTTTTGGAAAAAGTTCACCAGGCGTTGCCGCGTGGTTTTTTGATTCGGTTCAATCAGGTCGGAGTAACCCTTCTGCACTTGAAACGAAGAGTTCGAACCCTGACGTCGGCGTATGATCTGAAACGCGATCAAGAGAAGGAAAAAGAGGCCGAGTGAAACGCCGATGACCGTATAGAGGATGAGATTAAGATTCAAGAGGCGTCGCCCCCCAATTCGCTTGGAGGAAGTCGCGGAACGCCTGCTCGTCCTCGGCCGACATGTGCTCGCACATCTCGTGCAAGTTGCGGTCGGAAAGCGGATGGACGGCGACATACTCCCCGTTGCGGAATTCGACGAGGTTGCGCGACTCGAACCATTGGCGGTCTGTCGTGCGCTTGAAGTACTCGGTCGCCGTGCTCATGAAGCGGTCGAGTTTTTCCTCCAGCGTGTTCGCCGCTTTGAAATCTTCGGGGTAGGGCAGATGTTGATAGTCGAGCGGCACGCACTCGGTGATCCGCTCGATGTAGCGCTTCCCATCAAAGTCCCGCTTCAAATGAATGTCGAAGTTGATGACGGAGATGACCTGCTGTTCGGCGATCGTCTCGTTGTTGAACATCCCCGTTTTGAGCAACGAGTTGCGCAGGGAGAACACGAGGTCGCGGAACGTCTTGGCATGGTGCGTGAAGAGGGTGAAAAGCGACGCCACCTGCGACATCTGAATCATCCACGCGGCAACCGGGTCGGTCGCAACTTCCCCGAGGATGTTGACGGTCCCGTCCGTTTTCTTCTGCACGTCGAGACCCGCTTGTCCGGAAATCGTGTCGGTTTCGCGGAACGAGAGGATGTTGCGGTCGTGGTAGATTTTTCGCAGATGCAACTCGAACGCCATCTCTTGCACGCGGATGTTGAACGCGGCGTTGATGTAACGCACCATCGCCATCAGCAGCGTGGTTTTTCCCGAGCCTTGCGACCCGGTGACCGATGTGATCCGACAGCCCTTGACCAGATACTGAATCAGCGTAATCGGGAGCTCTGCCCCCGGATCGCGGATCAGTTGTTCCAGCGAGGCGTTCGGCACATCGAACTTCCGGACGAAAAACGCCCACGACTCGGCAAAGTTCGGACGGACGACGACGACGCGAGAGCCGTCCTTCATCTCGTTGACTTTGAACCCGTTCGATTCGGAGAGTTGGCCGGGGTTGTTGTACTTGTAGATGTTCTGGCAGACGCGCTTGAGTTCAAGCTCCGAGCCAAACGAGATGCATTGCAGGTGAATCGACTTCCCGCGGTAGAACAGCCAGATCGAGTCGTGCGACTTCGGGACCGGTTTCTTCATCTGTTTGGCGTACAGTTCAAACTCGCCCGTTTGCTGGATGAACGAGGCCGGCAGACCGGAAACCCCGCCGGAGATGCCGTCGATGTTCATGTCGCGAATCTCGTCGATGACGGAGAAGCCTTTGTAGGTCTGGTAGATGCGTTGGACGATGATGTGCAACTTGTCTTCGAACAGCAGACGACGGACTTCTTTTTTGAAAATGAGCTCGATCTCTTGCGCGGTGATGATGTACGACGGGGTCTTGCCCTCTTCGATCACATGCTTGGTGGAGTCGAGGTCGTACTTTTTGATCAGCTCGGCGAGCGCGTTGTAGCCGTGCTTTTTCTTGAAATGGTAGAGCAAGATCTCGAACTTGTCCTGCGGGCTCAAGCGCTGACGGTCTTCAAACGGAATCACGAGGTTGATGTTGAGGTCGTTGAGGCCGTAGGTTTTGAGAAGCAGATCGAAGATGAAAAACTTCACGTAGTTCTTGTCGTTGATGTCTCCGCTGGTGCAGCCCTTGAGGGCTTTTTTCAGTTCGGCGCGCTTGTTCTTGCGGCGGCGGAACTCTTCGGCGGAGAGGCCCAAGTCGTAGAGGTTGGAGTTCGTCATCTCGTGCAGGGTTCGTTTGACGTACTCGGTCAGCGCGTCGAGGTTGTACTTGCGCTCGTCGGTGACTTTTTTATCGGGCAGGTCTTTTTTGTCTGTCAGTTTGAAGAAAACGAACACCCCGACCAACAGCAACACCGCGATGATCAGCAGGAGGTTGATCCAAAAGTACGACATCAGTTCCCCCTCCTCACGCGTCCATCTCCAAGTTGAGACCGAGATGGTCGACGATTGCGCGCGCGAGGCGGCGAATCTCCTGCATGAAGAAGTAGTTGTCGTGGAGCTTGGTCACACTGCGGTTGCGCAGGAAAAAGTCGAGGACTTTGCGGTCGTTGAGCGCATCGAGAAAATCGGTGCAGTACGGAACGGTGTAGATCGGGTCTTTGTACCGGAAGCGGCGAGCAATGTTCTGGGCGGAATACTTCGACTGCGGATCGTAGGAACCGAGCACGACGATGAACGGTTTCTCGTTGAGAATCTCCGGCCAGTCCTCCTTGGAGAAAAAGCGCTCCAGCAAGTTGATGTTCTGGTTGAGGTTGACGACGATCAGGTCGGAGCCTTGGAGCATCGTCATCGAGAGCTGGTTCTGCTGCCCCGAGTTCAAGTCGAGCAACGTCAAGTTGTAGAATTGCTTCGCCGCGTAAAAAATCCCTTGGATGACCTCGTGAATCGATTCGAACATCGCTTCATCCGGCTTGGTCGTCCCGGTCAGCAGGTCGAGACGGTCCTTGAGAATCGGGTTGGTGTAGTCTTGGATGATCTCCGGCGTCAGACGGCCGCTGCGTGCGAGACGTTCCAGCGCGTCGAGACCGGTGTCGTTGAACGTGATCAACGAGTCTTCACGTCCGGTGAAATACTTGAGAAACGCCGACTCCAACGTGGAGCGCGACCAATGCGTGTGGGCAACCAGCGTGCGCAGGGCGTATTCGAGGCCGATAATCGTGGCGGAGGCGACGACGTTGGCGGTCGTGGCGACTTGCCCGTGCGCGTTGCCCCAGAATGCGACTTGTCCCATGACTTACTTGCTCCTCTCTGCCTGTTTGAGCGCTTTCTTGATGTCGGAGTCCGGCAGACCGGAGATGAGCAGGGCGAGGTCTTGAATCCCTTGCTTGAACGGTTTGGAGAGACGCTTCATCGCCAAGCGTTCGTTGAATTGGTTCTCGATCTTCACCGCAAAGTCCACGTCGTCGAAGAACACCGGATACGACGGATCAGACCATTGGATCGGGTATTCCGAAATCGTCGACTCGACGTACTCCTCGTTAATCTGGCAATCGACTTCGCGCAAGATCACTTTTTGAAAAAGCACTTCGCTCTCGTCGCGCCGTGCGGAGAAAATTCCTTCGATCAGATCCTGATTGGCGCGCACGGTGCGTTTTTCATACGTGGTGACCAGCGCGTAATGCTCAATCTCGCCCCACGTGGCCACCGCATCGGGGCGGTCGGTGTCGATCAGCAAGCAATCGTAGGCGTCGAGTTTTTCTTGCTCGGCATCCATGTAGGTTTGCAAGCTTTCATAGGAAGTGAACCCGTTCGCCACGTCGAAACCCTCGAATTCGGTGACGTGGTACTCCCGGTCGATGTTCGGCACGGAGTATTGGTAGAGATGCTCGCGGGTGGCGTCGACGATCAGGACTTTTTGGTCGGCCAATGCGAGCACTTTGCCGATGTACAGCAGGAGGTCGCTTTTGTCACAGGCGCCTGCAAACAGCATTTTTTTCATGATCTCAGGGCCTCCTCCCTACGGCGACACAACGTGGTCGACATTGTTTTCAAAAATAGACTTCTGCGCGTCTCCCGATTGGTTCTGCAAGGTGCTGCCCGGTGCTGCGACGGCAGGTTTGTTCGCGTTCTGCGAGTTGTTCGCGGAGTTGCCCGAACCTGTGCTCGGTGAAGTCGCGCCGGAACCGCCGCTCGGTTTCGAAGCACTTCCCGCGCCCGGATAGAGGCTCGAATTCGGCGACGGAGCGTTGAAGTTGATCGCCGTAAGCGCTGCTCCGGCACCGCCTTGGACTTTCAAGTTGGCTTCCAAGTTCAAGCGGGCCGTTTCTTCGAGACGACTCTTGGCGATGGACAGGATGTTCGGGTCGGCTTGGATGCGGGTGCGCACCATCGCGTTGACCGGATAGTCCACCATCGAGCGGTTTTGGACATACGGATCTACATAGGAAAGGCCGTAGATGGTCGCGCCGTTTTGGAACGCGTCGACGATGGCCGACGAGAACGTCTGAATCTCCCGTTCGTCCATGTCGAACCAAATCGTGCCTTCGAGGAGGTTTTTGACTTTTTTCTTGGAGAGAACGATATAGTCCTGACCGGTTGGGAACTTGATCCGCACGTCGAGAAATTGGTTTTGTTTGAGGTCGCTCGGCAGTTGGATGAGTCGGAACTCCTGCGAGCGAATGTCGTCGGGGGTGACGCCTTCTTCGTAGAGCATCGCTTTGGTGAGGGGGGTGTTTTTCTTGATCGTGATCTTGGAATACTTCCCCGCCGCTCCGTTGCTCTCCGTGATGGTGTCTTCAGGTACCGCGTCGTTCGGGACATCCACGGCGATGAGATCGCCCGCGTTGATGGAAGTACCGACTTCGAGATCCTTGCCGGCGACGTAGACTTTTTTCTTGGTTTGCTTTTCTTTTTCCAGAAGTTGTTGGCTCTCTTCGATCTGCTTCTGGTACTCGGCGTCTCGTTCCTTGCTGACGTTGCTGTTGTGAATCATCACGGAAACAAACACCCCGGATGATAAGACCGCCATGCCCAAGGCCCCTATGCCCCCGGCGATCAGCAGTTTCTTGGTTCGTTGACTCGTTCGTTGTCGTAAAACGGACATGCCTTGTGTTTCACTCCCCCATTGCTCTGTCTAAGCAAAACCTTCTAAAATTGCACGACATGCGTCTACAATAGCAAAGTTTGTTTAGGACTTTCGTAAGAGGACCTTACTAGGTCTCTGTACCCTTTTTATTATAGGATAATTAGTAAATCCAGACAATAAATACTAGTCGAGAAAGACTATTGAAATTTGGCTCTATGGTCGTTTATCAACCAGTTAAAGGCTTGGTCAATGTCAGACTCGGGCTAGGTCGTTTTTTCGCATGGAGTAATTTCCCAAACTCATGCTATAATAGCCCCCTCAGATTGCAAGTCAGGAGGGTTGTGGATGCTGTACCATTTCAGCGAAGAAGCGGAGATTGCCCGGTTTGAACCCCGTTTGCACCCGTCTCATCCCGGCAAACCGCCGGCCGTGTGGGCGATTGACGAGGCACGGGCCCCGATCTACTTTTTCCCCCGCGATTGTCCGCGAGTTTGTGCGTGGAAGATCGACGGCAGCACGGACGAAGACGTGCGACGTTTTTTGGGAAGTCCCGACGTGCGGATGATGATCGCCGTCGAGGGGTACTGGTTGGAAAAACTGCGCACCACGCAGTTGTACGTCTACCATCTGCCAGAAGAGACGTTCTCGATGGAAGACCACGGCGCGGGCTACTTCACGTCGCGGGAAGCTGTGACTCCGGTGAAAGTCGAGCCCGTCGGCGACCTGCTCACGCGGTTGGTGGAAGCGGGCGTTGAACTGCGCCTGACGCCGAACTTGTGGCCGCTCCACGACGCTCTGCCGGAATCGACTTTGCACTTCTCCATGATTCGGATGAGAAATGCCTTGCCACGTATGTAAAAAAAGAGGGGTTCGCTTAGGCGATCCCCTCTTTTGTTTGCGATTGCGTTGTGATGGGCGATTGCACTCGACGAGTGGCCGTGCGGTTGTTCAGCACGCGCAGGAGCAGGTTGAGCGCGGCAAGGCCGCTGAGCAGGAACAAAATCGCCATCGTCCAAGACGGGAGAAATGCGCCAATCGTCACCGCCAGCGACCCGAGGATGCTCGCCCCGCGAAAGACGAGGCCGTTGACCGCCATGTACGCACTGCGGTTTTCCTCCGGCGCGAGGTCTGCCATCAGGGATTGTTTGATCGGCACCCAGATCAGTTCCCCGCAGACGGCGACCCCCATACAGAGGAACAGAAGCAGCGGTTGGTTGCTCCACGCTTGCATCGCGTATCCGACTGCGTAGAGCAGGACGCCGAGGATCAGCAGGGGCTGTTCACGGCGTTTTTTGATCCAGACGGAGACGAATGCCGTGAGCAGGACGACGAACAGCGAGTTCTCCGAGCCGAGCATCCCGAACATTTTCACCCCGTCAATCGGCAGTCCGAGCAGATGTTGCGTGCCGAACTCGTCGGCGAGGCGGACCCCCGTGTAGGAGTTGTTCATGAACTCGACCGACATCATCAGCAGAGACGCGAGCACGTAGACCATGAAGCGACGGTCTGCAAAAACCAACTTGTAGTTGCCAAGCATCTCGCGGACGGCGCCTTGCTTTTGTTTTTGTTGCGTTTGCGCGTGTGTGCCGCGATGCGTTTCTTCAATAAAGAACACTAAGAGCAGCAGCGAAATCATCTGCGCCGCACAGACGGCGACGAACAACTCGAATCTGTAGCTTTGGAAAAAGAACCCGCCCACCACCCCGCCGATCATCAGCGAGAAATTCACGCTCCAATACTGAACGGAGTAGACGAGCTTGCGGTTCTCAGGTGTGGAGACGTCGACCATCATCGCGTCCATCGCCGGCCCCGACAAGCCCCAACAAAGGCCGGTGATTGTGAACGTCACGAACGTGAGTAGAGGCGAGGTGAACCAAGGCGAGTTGGCGACCATCATCCCGAGAAACGCCGTGAAGCGAATGCTTTCGCCAACCAGCATGAGGGTCCGGCGGCCATACCGATCCGCAAGGTACCCGCCGCAGAAATTTGCGACAACCCCGAGCGCGACGTTGAGCATGAGCAGCACGCCGGCGGTCTTGCCCCCGAACTGCTGCGCGAAGTAGATCGTCATGAACGGAAACAGCATGTTGCCGAGGATCATCGACAGAAACGAGTCGACCATCCGAATTTTCAAGTTGCGATGCAGAGAACGAAATCCCATTTTGTATTCCACCCTTCACTTGTTGTACGTGTATGGTGGACAATGTTGGCCATAGAAAAAAGACCACGCAAAGTCCCAGCATTGGAACTTTCCGAGGTCTTTTAATCCCTACGGTGTGGCGCACAGCTTGTGCGCTTGCGTCGCTTGGTTCGAACCGAAGCACGAGTCATGCCTCGTCGGATCCCTAGACGGCCTTCCAAGATTTGTAGGTTTAGTGTAGCACGAGGAATTGTCCGTGTGCAAGAGACTTCCGATAAGTTGTAAAATTTAGAAAAAAGGACATGCCGGGTGTAGGGCATGTCCTAGAGAAGTCCGTATTGTCGTAAGATCTGGCGAACCAAAAGCGTGTAACTGATCGTTTCGCTCTGTTGAAGATAGGGTAGCAAGTCTTCTTCACACATTTCCTTAGCCTCAGCGGATTGGGCCTTTTTATATCGAAGAATGATGTTACGCAACTTATCTCGAACCTTGATACGAGCATCGACAAGCGACTCGCGGTTCAGATTGGTGTGTTCGATGGTAGTCCGACCTCGTAAGGAACCGTTCTTCGGTCTAATCTTGCAGGTTGTTATATCAAATTCCAGATGTTCCTCGGGATCATCTACGGTGGGGTCCAGTATGGGGTTCACGTCATCCCATTTGTTACCTTTCTTCTGGTTACACCGCTGGCATGACCAATGCAAGTTCGACCATTCGAACGTCAACTGATGAAATTGACGTAACGACTTCGGCTTTAAGTGGTCGATGTGTTCGTAGTCGCTAATCCCTATCAGGTTCTCGCAGTAGCAACATTTTCTCTGATACATCGAGCGTAACGAGACCTGAACATCGGTCTTGCGATACCGATTCAGGAGAGATTTCGGTATGTCATCGAAAGCGGTTCCCTTTTGAAGGAGATCCATGAGTTCCTTGGTCCAAGCGGCAGCATTGGTTTCCAAACTACCCGGTTTAGCTGTTCTCGTTACTAGTCTCATCGGAACCCTTCTCCATCTGAAGTTCAATGGCCGCCAACTCCGCCAGCGTGACAGCAGGGTCGCTCTCCGGCAATTGCTCGACCAAGTGTTCCATCAACCGCTCCATCTCCACGAGCTCCTCTGCCGTCAATGATCCTTCCATTTTCTTCGAATAAAGGACCTCTAATTGCTGGATTTGCTTTTGAATGTGCGGTTCACGGATTTGCGTTCCCATCACTTTTTTCAGAATGTCCTCGATCAACCAGCCGTAGCTCGACGGTTGAGTCATGGAATCCTCGTCGTGTACTCCATCCTCCAAGTTGATGATGAAACCGTCCTTGCAAGAAGAGATGATGATGGGGGCATGTGTGGTGGCGATGAATTGGATGTTCGGGAACGTTTTTTTCAAGTTCTCAATGATGACCCATTGCCACTTGGGGTGAAGATGCAAGTCAAGTTCGTCGATGAGCACGATGCCGGGGGTTTCAAGGACGGCACGCTCACGCAGTTGCGGATTGAGGATCGCAGCACGATAGGCAAGATCAGCGACCATGCCGATGATCGTCCGATACCCCGAACTCATCATCCGCAAAGGAATCACGACCTCCCCGTTCTCCACCACGACTTCTTCCTCTTCGAAGTCGAAGTAGACGTTGACTTCCTCGTTCATCAGACCGCGCATACACCCGGTAACCGCTCCGAGAACGGCATCCAATTCGCCGATGTGTTTGCGTTTTTGCAACTGAATCATCGTCATGCGACGCAACCAACTGACGAACATCTTGATGTCAGACTCGGCATCTAAGCAATGCGTATATCCGAGAAAACGCGAGAGGTCGTCTGCGGTAAACGGGTTGACCCACATGTTGCGTTTCTGCGAGAACAGACGCCCGGCCCCTTGGTAGGAGAACATGGGAAGCACGACTTCGTGGTCGCGATGTTTGATGATCCGCTCTTGCATCTGTTGCGCTTGGGCAATGATCGATCTCGCTTCTCCACGGGTTGTACGTCCGCCTGAACTGCGCAATTCACGAGTCCATTCGCACAATTCATCCGCCACGACGCCCACGCAAGAGATCGAGACAGGAAAGTGCTTCTCTCTCGTCACCGTCGCATCGCCGGGCTTATCCCATCCCAGTCGAACTTCGTCTTTGTTGATATTTCGGGTTTCTACTCCTTCAAGCCCAGCCAAAAAACCCCCGATCCCGACGCTAATCGCTTCTAAGATCGTGGTTTTTCCGGTTCCGTTGTCTCCGATGATCAATGTGAAATTGGGGTCGAAGGCGAACTCCTTTTGCTCATAGCCTTTGAAGTTCTGTATTTGAATCGCTCTTATTTGCATGGAAGCACTCCTAGTGAGGATGTGTTGTTTCCATTATATCCATTTCTATCAATCCCAAAAAGTATTTTTAGAGATCGAAAAAGCTGATCTGCCCCGGAGGCTCGCCTTTGTACTTGACGCCGAGCATCTCGGCGAGTTGTTTGGCGTTGGGCACGGCATCGCCGCCGGAATTGTTGTTGAAGATGATGCAGACTTCGGACGTACTCTGCTGCAACTCGTGGATTCGTTGTGCCCAGGAGGTCAGCTCTTCCTCGTTGTAGCGGTAGAGATAGCGCCGCTCCCGCCAGTTCTCGCCGCTGGGTTCAAGCCATGCTTCACGGTTGCGTCCGTGAAAGCGAATCAACGTCAACTGCGGGTCTGTCGGTTGCAAGACGATCGGCACAGACCCCGGATTGACTTGCGGCTCGTCGACGATGCTGTGAATCCAGCCTTCTTGCTTCATGAACGAGAGCGTCCGCTCCTGCATCTCAGGCGAAAACCACGACTGGTGGCGGAATTCGAGGGCGAGCGGGAGGTCGCCCATTTTTTCCTTGGTGTAGCGCAGGACGTCGACGTGCGGGCGAGTGCAGTCGAACCACGGCGGGTATTGGAACAGCACCATTTTGAGCTTGCCCGCATCTCGTACCGGTTGGATCGAGTTCAGAAACGCCGCGAACATCTCGCGTTTGCTGGCGAACGGCACGTCTCCGCGTTGGTGTCCGGTCATGCCTTGGTAGGCTTTCACGACGAATCCGAAATCGTCGGGGGTGTTGCGAGCCCATTTTTCATAATTGCGGGCGGGTTGCATGGCGTAGAACGAAGAGTCCACTTCCACGATGGAAAACTGCGCGGAGTATCCTTGCAGACCGTCCAACCCGCGGTGCCCGTTCCACCCCGTGAGGCCGAGGCGAATCATGCGGGCACACCCGCTTTTTGCTGAAACAGGTTGGGGTTGCGCACGACGAGTTCCCCAATGCACGTGTTGATTGTCCAACTCGCCCAGACGGCGATGGTGTAGGCGAGCGTGTAGTCGATGCCGAACACGGAGTTCATGAGCAGCGTGTAGAGGTGGATCGTCGTATTGGAAAATGCCAGCGCGAAACTGCGAATCATCCACGCACGGTGCCCGACGAGGTCTTTGCGGCGAATCGTGCGATAGGCTTGCCACGTCGCGAAGAGCCAGACGACTTCGAGCAAGGAGAACGAGAGGCTCGAAATGACGCCACCGGTTGCATCCTTGATCAGATAGATCGACGTCAGAGCACTCAGCAGAACCGAGACCATGTAGACTTGTCCATTGCGACGATGGAAGCGACGGTTATTTTTCAAGATCCGACCGGAAAAACCGAGCAGGCCGGTGACGAGAACGAGGCACGCGGTGACGATGTGAACACGTAAAAACACGAGCCACAGCGATTGGTTGAACGCCTCGCCAAGCGACTTATGCACGAGGAACTTGTCCAGATGCGGATCTACGATCAAGTTGTTCGTAATCGTATGCAGCGTCCACGTTGACGCGAGAAAGATCATAAAGTACGTAAAAAAGCGACGGGCTTTCACAGAGGTTCCTCCCGAATCGATGATGAAGACGCCCTCTATTATACTGGAAAGTCGGCTACTTTTGGATCACCATCGTCTCCCAACCGTCGTATTGGCCGTCATGCTCCATCGCGAGTCGGGTCAGCGGCGCGGTGACTCTGTGGATAGAGTCGAGGTCGACGGCATCTGTGCGCAGGAGAACGAGACCGAAAGCGTTTTCGACATCTGGTTCGTGGTCGACTTCGAAACCTTCCACGATGAGGAGGGCTTTGACGTGGTCGCGGGACTCTGCCGTGCGGAAGTAGAACCAATGTTGCACAGGTCGCGGAGTGAGCGGGTCTCCGTGTTCTTCCAATTGGGTGACGGTTTTGAGGTCTTGCATCCACTGCAATTCTGTCGGCGAGGGGAAGAGATAGCCGAAATAGTGTTGCCATTCCGGGTCCGACTTGTCCCCGAATTGGAACGCATAGTCCGGGAATTCAGCCAAGACCGGCTCCAACTCCTCATGCAAGTGATCGCCCGACTCCGCATAGAAGTAAAACTCCCTCCGTCCCTCGGTCGTCACCATCCCCACCGGAACCGCGCCATACTCCGCACCGAGAAACTCGTCGAGGCGGTCTTCGATCTGATAGAGGCGCTGTGCCTCCTCGTCCGTCGTCAACCCGTCCGCCGTCGGAGTTTGCAGTTTGACCCAGACGTAGAGCAGCGTATTGAGAAAGTCCGGACGGAATTCCGGATTGGTATGTGCCATATTGACCCTCACCGACGCCACGTGGTCGTCAAAGCGGGTGAGATAGACTTCCCATTGATTGGACATGTGTTGCCTCCTTGCTGTTCGTATGACACCATTTTAGGCGAAAAACGTCCCGCGCACAAAAAAGGACGGTGCCGACCCTTCCGGCACCGTCCTTTTTTCATGACCTGTTCGTCGCCAAATACCTTTTCTTCATCTCTCTCCCCACGATGCGGATCACCTTCTGGATGTTCTTCTTCTCCGGGGGACACGGGGCCTTGCCCGACTCAATCCGAACCAACGGACACGAGGCCCCTTGACAAGCGGGGCGGAAGAAGCAGGTTTTGCAACCGGTGTCCTCCGATTCGTCGTTCATGATCCAGAGCGCGAGGTTGTCTTTGTTCAGCTTCATGGTGCCGTCCGGTTGCAGTTTGCCGACGATGTTTTTCTCGTTGTAGAGCGCAACGGTGCATTTATAGAGAATCCCGTCGGAACCGATGACAAAAGAGTTTGAACGCGCCGCGTAGCAGACGTAGCCACCCGGTTTCAAGCGGTTTTCCAGCGCGTTGTTCAAGTCTTTGTCCATCGCCGTTTCGCACAGACTGAGGGCTTGTGTAAACGCTTGTTTTTCCGACAGTACCGGAAGTTCATCGTCATTGGGGCCGCCCCACTGGCCAATCGGGAAAAAATTCACCGAAAAGCGCGGGTCCTTCCCAAAATGTTCACTGAGCGTCTCAATAAAATTCGGGATGTTCGGCAAATTCGCTTGGTCGAAATTGACGCGGATCCGGCACAAGAACTGCCGATCCAGTTTTTTCAACTCCAGCAGGTTGTTCCAGATCTTCTGGAAAGTCGGTTGCCCGCCGGCCAAGTGCCGGTGTTTGTCATGCTGCTCGGCATCGCTGTCGAGCGTGATCTGGAAGGTCTTCACACCCAAGTCCAGCACGCGGGTCGCGACGTCCGGTGTCAACAAGTACCCGTTCGTGGTCATCGCAGAGTGGTAGCGAATGCCCTGCTCCCCGCAGATCCGCAAGAATTCCTGGGACAAATCTTCGATGGTGTCCAAAGCCAGCAATGGTTCGCCGCCAAACCAATGAATGTTCAAGGAGTTCAAGAAACGTGCTTGCTTTTGCACATACTTTTTCACAGCCTCCCGAACTTCCGGTTGCATATTGCCTTTTTCAAACTTCTCATAGCAATACACACAGCGGAAATTGCACTGCTCCGAGGTCAAGAAAATCAATTGCAACGTGTCCGAGCGACGGCCGACGATTTCGTGCAGCATCCGGGCGCGGAACAACTCATTGACTTCTTCTTTGACCATAAAACCACGGTCGACCAACTGTTGGACCAGCCCCTCCGCTTCACCTTCATATCCGAGTCGCAAAAGCGATTTCACTTCGGGGACGGTCTCAGCCGGAACAGCGATAAACGAGCCCGTCATCGTATTCGAGAGATACAGGCTGCCGTCATCCTCCGTGGCCAGCATATTGAAACGCGAAGCTTTGTACCGGTTGGTGACCAACTGCTTCTCCTCTTGCTCCAACTTGATAAACGGTTCCATTGATTCCCCTCCTCCACCGGGCATGGTGAGAAAACAGGGAGGGGATATTCCCCTCCGTCCACGATTAGCAAATGTGGCAGTTGCCGTTTTCGTTATCCACATCCGAAAGGCTCAAGAGATCATCGAGGTTGCCGTCCAACACATCAAGCGTCGGAGCGAGATCGATCATTTTTTCCATTGGGCTCACCTCCTTTCATCTTTCGTTTCTACTACGAATTCTCCCGGGCTTGCAGAGCCTCAAAATATTTCAGGAGATACTCAGCCGTGGCTTGCGGCGGCGGCATATGGCCGCTCTCTTGCGGAATCCCTGTCGCCGTGATCCACCCGTTGCCGCTGGGTTGCACCACTCGGTGCCCGTCTTCGAGCAGCGTTTTGACATTGCGTTGCGTCGAGGCTTTCTCCCACATCCAAGGGCTCATGTTCGGGAAAAAGACGACCGGCTTCCGGTAGACGAGAATCAGCATGGAGATCAGGTCACTGGCCGCCCCTGCGGCGGCTTTTGACAACGTGTTCGCCGTGCAGGGCAAGACGATGTAGAGATCCGCCCAGTTTGACAGATCGGAGTGCGGCGTGATGATGTCGCCGTGTCCAACGTGCATGTCTTCGTAGAGTTCTCCGTTTACATACTTGGCGAGAAAGTTCGGATTGACGAAATTTTTCACGCTGGGCGAGACAACGAGTTTGATCTGCGCATTCAGCTTCTCGCGGAAGACCCGCAGGTACAGCGGAATTTCCATCACGCCGGAAGACCCGGTGACTCCAATCAACAGCTTCATTGTGACACTCCTTCAGAACTGACTTGCAACGAATACGGGATTCTCAACTTTTTCAAAAACAGGATCGCCGCCATCGCCGTCGCCACTTCCAAACACCCGGCGATCCAAAACATGGACTGGGAACCAAACGAGTCGGTCAACGTCCCAAACAAGAATTGGGAAAAAGGCGTGCTCGCCATCGAAATCGTCATCATGATCCCGCCGACTTGTCCCATCATGTGCTTGGGCACCAACGTTTGAACGATCGTCGGGATCATGACACCGATCAGCGCCGTGAACATCCCTTGCACGAAAAGCGACGCCGACACGCCGCCGAGATGATGCTGGAGCGCGATCACCACCAGCATGGCGCCTTGCCCGAAGAATCCGATCATCGGGATGTAGATCGAAGCGGTCTTGAAGGGACGCACGGAGAAAACGAACCCGCAAAGAATCGAACCCGCCGCCGTCGAAACCTGCAAGATCCCCAGACCGTTACCTCCCCAGCCGAGATCGTTGACGAGAAAGGGAAACAGCACCATCACGCCGTTGGCCCCGATGTTCGCAAAGAAAATCGTCAGCACCATCGTGAGCAACACGCGGTTCGTCAGCAGAAACCCGTATCCCTCGCGCAGGTTGGAGCGAAGCGTTTTCAAAGGATTATCGGCGGACTTGCTCTGCGGCCGGGGCGTGGGCTCGGGCTGATCCTCCCGCACCGTAATGAAGGAAATGAGCAACGCCGATCCGAGAAACGCCGCGCCGATCACCAGCATGATCGTGGAGTAGGAAGCCACCAGCAACAGGTAGGCACCCAGCGCCGGACCGAACAGAGTCAGCAACCGCGAAATCGTATACAGCATGCTGTTCGCCTGATTCAACTCGCCGAACGTCAGGAGCACCCGTTGCTGCAACGCGCTGGACGCCGGCCAGTAGAGCGAGTCGACGAATCCAAACAGCACGCCCAGCACCAGCAGATACCAGACCTCGACTTCCCCGATCGTCAGCGCCGCAAACATCGCGGCCATCACGCCGGCCCGAAACACGTTGGAGAGAATCAGCACCCGCTTGGGTCCAATAAGATCCACGATGCCTCCCCCAAGCATCCCGAAGAGAAAGCGAATGGTGCCCACGATCAGCATAATGGTTCCCATCAGCGTTCCCGAGTGAAACCGGTCGACCACCAACCAGGACAGGGTCAAAAAATAGAACGTGTCGCCCAAGGCCGAAACGAAGCCCGCTAGAAAGATCCAAACGAAGTTGCGATTCTTGAAGCTCACGGAGCCACTCTCCATCCAAGTGGACAATTGATAAAGTTATCGTTTTTAATCAAGTGGTGTTGTTACTTATACTATATTAGATTCCGTTAATTCAGTCAATAGGATTTTTTTTTTACACTACAGTGGATCTTTCTTTGTTAAATCGTAGTATTTTTACACCACCTGGGACCCCGGGGCCAAAGTCGTCTAAGAGAAAAAGACACGGTGCCTGGCACCGTGTCTTTTTCATGTGAGATGAGTTTTTAGGTATTCGGCAAAAGGCGACGGTCGGCAAGCCATTTGTGAAATTCGGCGGCAACAATGCGCTGACCGGTAATTCCTTCCGCCTCCTTTGAGGCAAGGTACACGATCGGTTCCGCCATGATCCGCGGGTCCAGCAGGGATCCACTCGATTCGATTTTCCTCCTGAACTCATCGGGAATCATTCCGGTCACGGTCGCTCCGCCCGGAAGCAGCATATTCACGGTCACTCCATGATCTTTCAGATCTTCGGCCATAATGTAAGAGAGAGACTCGGTGGCGGCACGGGACGGGCCGTACGGAACGAATCCTTTTCGTTTCATCGTTTCGTGATTCATCGAAATATTAATAATCCTTCCTTTGCCCCGCCGAACCATCATGGGGGCGAAGCCTCTCGCCACAAGAAAGTATCCGGTTAAATTGGTATCGATCAATTCGCGGAATCCTTCCGGCGTTACCTGGTAAAAGGGCTGAGGCTCAGTCAAAAATTCGGGGTTCACTGTCCTCATCCCGATTCCGGCATTGTTGACCAATACATCAAGCCGGCCCCATACCCTTTCTACCCATTCAACTGCCTGATTCACAGATTCCTCGGAACGGACATCCATCGGCAGGGCGTGCGCGTCGAAGCCTCGCTTCTGAAAACCGGCTACCGCTTGTTCCAGCAGCGGCCCTTTTCGGGAGGCTAACGCAACGGAAGCTCCAGCTTCCAGCAAAGCCTCCGACATGGCATAGCCCAGCCCGCTTGAGGCTCCGCTAACCAAGGCATATACTCCGCTCAATGTTTTCTGAGTCATCTTCTTCATCTGCCTTTCCACCGGTCTTACATCTACTCACCGCGGCTGTACTATCATTCTCGCCGCGATGCCGTCTGTCCATTCGGAAAAACCATGAATCCGCGAAATCCTTGATCTTAAATTCTGCTCCATTGTGGTGATCGCGGCATGACCACGGTACCGGTGAACGCGGCATTAAAGGCTACTTCCTAATGAGCAACACACAGCACTCCACATGGAACGTATGCGGGAACATATCCACCGGCTGAACTTCCACCGTGCGGAACCCGTGGTCTTCCAAATAACGAAGATCCCGCGCCAACGTCCCCGGGTTGCAGCTCACATACACCACCCGCTCCGGCTTCATCTCCGCGATCGCAGCCAGCAGTTCTTCCTCACAGCCCTTGCGCGGCGGGTCGACGACGATGACATCAGCCTTCACGCCCTCTTCATGCCAGCGCGGGATCACAACCTCCGCCCCACCGACCTCAAAGTGCGCATTCTCCAACCCATTCAGCGCCGCGTTCTTCTTCGCGTCTTCAATGGCCTCGGGCACAACCTCTACCCCATACACAGCCTTCGCTTTCTGCGCGAGGAACAGCGAAATCGTCCCAATCCCGCAGTACGCATCCAGCACCGTCTCGCTGCCATCCAACTGCGCGTACTCCAACGTCTTGCCATACAGCACTTCCGTCTGCACCGGATTGACCTGGAAGAACGACCTCGCCGAGATATCGAACTTGATATCCCCGATCGTGTCCGTAATCGTATCGCTCCCCCACAGAGTCACAGTCTCGCGGCCGAAAATCACATTCGTCTGCTGTTTGTTCACGTTCTGGACGATGCTCACCACATGCGGAATGCGCTCGCGAATCTTCGCCACCAGCGTCTCCACCTGCGGGATCTTGCGGCCGTTGGTCACCAGCACGACCATCGTCTCGCCGGTATTGAACCCGACGCGCCCGATGATATGACGGACAAGCCCCGTATGCGTCTGCTCGTCGTAATGCGTAATCCCCAGATCCTGCAAAATCTCTTTCGTCGTATGTACAATCTCATCATTATAAGGATGCTGAATCCCACACCCCTGCATCTCGATAATCTCATGCGTACGCGGCGCGTAGAACCCCACCGCAAGACGCCCGTCAATCTCACCCAGCGGCACCTGCGCTTTATTCCGATACGCCCACGGATCGCTCATCCCCAGGGTCTCGTGAACCGTCACACCCTCCAACTTCCCAATCCGGGTCAGTGCATCCACAACCGTCTGCCGCTTGTGACGCAGTTGCGCCTCATACGACAGATGTTGAAGCTGGCACCCACCGCAACGGTGGTAAATCGGGCACGGCGGCTCTTCGCGGTCCGGCGTCGAAACTAAAGTCTCAATCAAACGCCCGTACGAATAAGTCTTCTGCACCTTCGTAATCTTTGCTTTCACCCGCTCACCCGGCAACGCTTTCGGGACAAAAACGGTGAAGCCATCGACTTTCCCGACGCCCTCTCCTTCGTGTCCGAGCCCGGTGATGTCGATCTCGTAGTATTCGTTTTTCTGAACGGGTACGGGAGTTTTCGGTTTGGCCATGTGTCGGTCTCCTTATGTTTGCGCGAGAACGCGGTCTCGATAGTCGTTCGCTTCTTGACGCCAGCGGTCGATTCGTTCCTGCAGGGCGTCGTCCGCCCCGCCTGCCATCCTGATGTTCGCCTCTGCAATTTCGCAGATCGCAAACACACAGGCATGCGACAGAAACATCACCACTCGTAAATCACTGTGCAAGTGCTTCGGGACTTTCAGCCCCAAGCCATCCAGCAACCGCAACAACTTCACGGTCGTGCCGGCGATCTTCGCGGGGCTGCCAACGTCCTTGCGCACGCAAGCTGCGAGGTCTCCTTTGATAATCTTCGCAGCCGCATAGACGTCCCCTTCGCCGTACTCCAACAACTTCGAACGCAAGCTGTTGGCTTCGGCGAGGATTTTTTCCATCTCTGTATCAGTTTGTCCCTGACGTGCCAGACGATTCCGAGTCACGCGGGCGATGAGTTCTGCCAAGGAAGCGGCAAGCGCGGCGCAACAAGCTGTCACCGTGCCACCGGCCGGGCTCGGCACATCGGGATGTGCCACCCAATCGCAGAGCTCGGGGAACGGTTCGTCGACGAAACGACCTGCGCGGGAACGAGGTTGTTCACTCATCCTTCTACGCCTCCAGTTCCGGCTTGGCGACCAGCACTTCCAAGTGGTGTTTCAGACAGGCGAATTCCTGCGGCAACGGGCCGCCGTACTCCCCGTCCAAGTTCAACTCCACTTCCTCCGGCGAAGACACCGTCAAGCGGTCTGTGTGGAAGTAGATCACACGGTCGCTGTTCAGATGCTCTCCCCGCAGTGCGAGTGTCGCGAGGCGAATCAACTCCGGCATCTTGCACGGCTTCACGATGATTACGTCAAAAACGCCGTCGTGCAAGCTCGCATTGGGCGCCAACTTCTCAAATCCGCCGATCGAATTCGAGTTCGCAATCAGGCAGAGCATCGCTTTGCCCTCATACGCAAAGTCCGGCGAGTCGATGTCGATCTCAATCGGTTTCAGAAACGGCAACTTCTCCAAGCCCTTCACATAGTACGCCAACTGCCCCAAGTGCGTCTTGAGCTTGCTTGGCACTTCATACGTGATCTCCGTCAAGCGCCCGCAACCTGCGATGTTGATAAAAAAACCATCCCCCACTCGACCGACGTCGAGCGGCACGCGATGGCCTTGCAAGATAATCTCACACGCACTGCGCAAGTCGCGCGGCAAACGCAAGGCACGCGCCAAGTCGTTGGTGGTCCCGCCCGGCAAGATGCCAAGCGTCGGGCGTTTCTCCATCTGGGACAGTCCGTTGATCACTTCGTTGATCGTGCCGTCTCCACCGGCCGCGATCACGAGATCGAATCCTTCCTCACACGCTTGCTTCGCCGCCGCCACGCCGTCGTTGGGTCCGTGCGTCATAGAAGTTGAGACTTCAAGTCCCCCCTGCTCGAGATAATCCAAGATGTGAGGAACCGAATGGAGCAGGGCTTCTTTGCCTGCCGACGGGTTGTATATTAATCGTGCACGTGGTCGCATGGTGCGACACCTCCTGTGACTTACCGTAACAAAACCCCAAGCCGGGCTTGGGGTTTTTTCGGTCATGCGGTTACGCGTTCAGACGTTCGAGGATCAGCTTGTTGAGCAGGCCCGGGTTGCCCTTGCCTTTGGTGGCTTTCATCGTTTGGCCGACGAGCGCACCGAGCGCTTTTTCCTTGCCGGCCTTGAAGTCCTCGACGATTTTCGGGTTGTTGGCGAGCACTTCGTCCACGATCTTGAGCAGCTCGCCCTCGTCGGAAATCTGCACGAGGCCTTTTTCCTGCACGATGACGTCCGGGTCCTTGCCCGTTTGGAGCATGTCTTTGAATACGTCCTTCGCGATCTTGGTCGAGATCTGCCCGCCCTCGATCATCTTGATCATCGCACCGAGCTGTTCCGGTTTGAGCGGCACTTCGGTGAGCTCCAAGTTGTTCGAGTTCAAATAGCCAAGCAAGTCGCCCATGATCCAGTTCGACACGGTCTTCGCTTCCACACCCTTGGAAACCGTGGCTTCAAAAAAGTCCGCGACACGCTTGGACGCGGTCAGGACTTCCGCATCGTGGGACGGCAACCCGAACTCGCTCTGGTAGCGTTCCTTACGCTCAGCCGGAAGTTCCGGGATCGTCGCACGCACAGAGGCAATCCAAGCCTCGTCAATTTCCAATTGCACGAGGTCCGGCTCCGGGAAGTAGCGGTAGTCGTGCGCGTCTTCCTTGGAACGCATGACGTGCGTTTTGTTGGCAGCATCGTCCCAACGAAGCGTCGCTTGTTCAATGAGGACGCCCGACTCGATGATTTCTTCCTGCGCGGCTTGTTCGTACTCCAGCGCTTTTTTGACGTTGTTGAAGGAGTTCATGTTCTTCAACTCGCGCTTGGTGCCGAATTTCTCCTGCCCCCACGGGCGCAACGAGATGTTGGCATCGCAACGAAGCGAGCCTTCCTCCATCTTGCAGTCGGAGATCTCGCAGTATTGCATGATCGCTTTGAGTTTTTCCAGATACGCTTTGGCTTCCCCCGGCGTGCGGATGTCCGGCTCCGAGACGATCTCGATCAGCGGAACACCGGCGCGGTTGAAGTCGACGAGCGTGGAGAGTCCATCCTGAGCATGCGTGGACTTGCCTGCATCTTCCTCCATGTGAACGCGGTTGATGCCGATACGTTTGGTATACCCGTCCACTTCGATCTCCACCCAACCGTGTTGACCGATCGGCTTATCGAATTGCGAAATCTGATACGCATCCGGAGAGTCCGGGTAGAAGTAGTTTTTGCGGTCGAACTTCGAATCCGGGGTGATCGTGCAGTTCAGAGCAAGCGAGGCTTTCATCGCTTTGTTCAACACTTCGCGGTTGAGCACCGGGAGCACGCCCGGATACCCGAGGCAAATCGGGCAGACGTTGGTGTTCGGAGGTGCGCCGAATTCCGCCGAGCAACCGCAGAAAATCTTCGACTTCGTGTTCATCTCGACGTGAACTTCCAAACCGATAATGGTTTCGTACTTCGACGTGGTGGTCGTCATAGGTCGCTTCCCTCCTTACAAGCTCGCACGTGCCGTGAAGCCGGCCACTTGCTCGAAAGCATGGGCGACGCGCAGCAGCGTGGATTCGTCAAACGCTTTGCCGATCAATTGCACACCAACCGGAAGACCGTCCGCCAACCCGCACGGAACCGAAATCGCCGGGATGCCCGCCAAGTTGACCGGGATGGTGTAGATGTCGTTGAGGTAGATCGTTACCGGGTCGTCATTTTTCACACCCAGAGGGAACGCCGTGGTCGGCGCCGTCGGGGAGAGGATGACGTCATAGTTTTCAAAGACTTGGTCGAAGTCTTGTTTGATCAAGGTACGAACTTTCTGGGCGCGCAGGTAGTACGCGTCGTAATAGCCCGAAGACAGCGCATAGGTGCCGAGCATGATGCGGTTTTTCACTTCTTCGCCGAAGCCTTCCGCACGGGTGCGCTTGTACATGTCGATCAAGTTCTCGCCTTCCACGCGCAGCCCATAGCGAACTCCGTCAAAACGGGCGAGGTTCGAAGATGCTTCCGCCGGTGCGAGCAAGTAGTAAGCCGCAACGGCGTACTTGGAATGCGGCAGTGAGACGGTGCCCACGGTTGCCCCGAGTCCTTCGAGGGTTTTGATCGCTTTTTCCACTTGCTCTCGAACGCCTGCGTCCATGCCTTCTCCGAAGTATTCCTGCGGGAGCGCGATGCGCAGACCTTTGATGTCGCCCGTCAAAGCGGCGAGGTAGTCCGGGATCGAGACGTTTGCAGACGTCGAATCGTAGCTGTCATGACCCGCGATGGCTTGGAGAACGATCGCGTTGTCCTCGACGTTCTGCGTCAACGGGCCGATCTGGTCGAACGAAGACGCATACGAAACGAGGCCGAATCGAGACACGAGGCCATACGTCGGCTTGAGACCGACCACCCCGCAATACGAAGCCGGCTGACGAATCGAGCCGCCCGTATCAGAACCCAGCGAAAAAAGAACTTGTCCCGCCGCCACAGCTGCAGCCGAACCGGAGGAAGACCCGCCCGGCACGCGGGAGAGGTCCCACGGGTTGTGCGTCGGGTAGAAGCCGGAGTTTTCGCCGGACGACCCCATCGCGAACTCGTCCATGTTCGCTTTGCCGACAACCACCGAACCGTGGTCGTTCAATTTGGAAATGACGGTCGCGTCATACGCAGACTCGTAGTTCTCCAAGATCTTCGACCCGCAGGTCGTCGGCAAGCCCTTGGTGTTCATGTTGTCTTTGATTGCGCTCGGAATGCCATAGAGCAGACCTGCATCGACCGGAACCTCATCGAGTTGCGTGGCACGTTGAAGTGCAACGTCTCCATGAACGGAGAGAAACGCGCGGACTTTCACGTCGGTCGCCGAGATGCGCTCAAGAGAAGCGCTGACCAGCTCGGACGGTTTGATTTCACGGTCTTGAATCTTCTTATGTAAGTCGCGAATCGAAGCGTTTAGAAGTGACATCATCAACCCTCCATCACGGCCGGAACCTTGAATTGACCGTGTTCTTGATCAGGTGCGTGAGACAGTGCTTGTTCCTGTGTCATCCACGTGCGCGCTTCGTCTTCGCGCAGGACGTTTTTCAAAGGAAGCGTGTGTGTCGTCGGAGCCACGTTTTCAACGTCCAATTCTTGCAATTCGTTGGCAAAGTTGAGAATCTTGCCAAGCGTGTCCGCCATCTTGACTTTCTCTTCATCCGTGAGCGCCAGACGGGACAGATGGGCGATATGTTCAACTTCTTTCACTGTGATGCTCATGAGAACACCTCCATTTATGAAAACCCTTTTCTAAAAAGGCAACTCATTCTATTGATATCTAGCAATTATATCACAATCCCATTTTTACCACCAATGAAGGAAAGAAAACACGCACTCATTCGACCGAAACGTCGAGCTGTTTTTTTAGGAATACAAAAACGTATATTAAACAAAAAGAGAACTTTAATTAAAAAATTTTCAGAATAATTCTTGACTTCCTCATAACTCCTTGCTATTATGAGTTCAAGGACGCGATGTAATGAAATTAATGACGCGTCCCGAAATTCTCATAAATAAAGGGAGGTTCTACCGTAATGAAAAAGCTTCTCGCAAATGTCGCAATGAGTGCAACTGCCCTGTCGATGTTGCCGCTGATGGCCGGCGCTGCTCCGGTTGTCGATGCATCCAAGACCCTCGCACCGATGGTTCTGGCTCACACCAACATCAAGATCAAAGACAACGCATCTTCGACTTACACATCCGGCGTTACTCCGCAACAAATGCGTCATGCATATGGCATTGACCAGCTCGCAAACGACGGTTCCGGTCAAACGATCGCAATCGTGGATGCATATGGTTCTCCGACCATTCAAAACGACTTGAACGTATTCTCCCAACAATTCGGCATCGCTTCCTCCACCGTGAACGTGGTGGACATGGGCGTAGCGAAAACGGACGGCGGCTGGGCGCTGGAAACCGCACTCGACGTCGAGTGGGCTCACGCTCTGGCTCCGAAAGCAAACATCATGTTGGTTGAAGCGAAGTCCGCTTCCCTCACCGACCTGATCGCTGCAGAAGACTATGCAACCCAACACGGCGCTGTCGTCGTTTCGAACTCTTGGGGTTCTTCCGAGTTCTCCACGCAAGCTTCTTATGATTCGCACTTCCAAGCAAACGGCGTCGTCTACGTAGCATCTGCCGGTGACACCGGCGGTCAACGCGAATGGCCGGCTGCTTCCCCGTATATCATGTCGGTCGGCGGCACCAAGCTCTCCTACGACACCGCAGGCAACTACCTCGGCGAATCCGCTTGGACTTCCTCCGGCGGCGGCCTTTCTCAATACGTAGCTCGTCCGTCTTACCAATCCAACGTAACGGGCGTCGTCGGCACCCAACGCGGGATTCCGGATATCGGCATGGATGCTGACCCGAACTCCGGTGCAGCAGTCTACTCCTCCACTCGCGACCAAGGTCAAAGCGGCTGGTTCCAAGTCGGCGGCACCTCGCTGTCCGCTCCGATGGTTTCCGCTCTGATCGCGCTGGCTGACCAATCCCGCACGAACAAGTTGTCCAACACGCAAGCGATCACCGACCTGTACACGATCGGCGCTGCAAACTACAACGACGTCACCACCGGCTCCAACGGCAACCCGGCGCTGGTCGGCTACGACCTCGTCACCGGGAACGGCACGCCGAAAGCAAACCTCTTCATTCCGGCGCTCATCTCGGCTCCGTAAGGGACAGGCTGTAAAAAAGAAGGTCCTCTCCATTCGTGGAGAGGACCTTTTTTTCTATGTGCTTGATACGACGCGGGTGATTTTCCAGTCGCTCCATTTGTCGGGATGGTGGGCGAACTCGAAGTGGAGCTTTTTTTCCCCGTCGTAGAAGTTGGGGTAGATCCAGTGGTAGAGGGTGGCTTGGAGGGTGGAGTGTTTGACGCCGTCGATGTGGTGGGCGTAGAAGGGGTGAAGTTTCGGTTTGGTGCCGTGGGAAAGGTAGTGTTCGGCACCGATCTCGTCTTGGAGTTCGAGGGCGGTGAGGTAGGCTTCGGCAGTTTCTTCTATAGAAGTGGCGCGTTGCAGGCATTGCTCTTCGCGGCGGACGGGGACGAAGTGCGCCGATTCTGTTGGTTGGCGGGTGTAGCGCATCAGGTCGGTGACTGCGAGAAATGGCGTCGTGCGAGTACGTTCCAACAGGACGTCTCCCCCGCCAATCCGCTTCACGCCCGTGAATCCGGTAAAAATGTCGAGGCTCCCCTCCGGCGATTCCCACAGCTGGAGTTTGGGAGCGAGGAGCGGGTCTTGCTCCTCCGGGTCGGTCCAGAACATCAGCACATCCGGTCGTCCGTCGCGGTTGAGATCGGCGAGTTCGACGCGCAGTTTCGGATCGGGCACAACGTCTTCGTACAGAAGTTGTCCGTCGGCAAGTCGGATGCGGATGTGGCCGCTTCGGTTGGTGGCGTAGATTTCGACGGCGTCGAGACGGGCGTCATGGTCGAGGTCGATCGATTCGATCTGCACAGGTCGCGGGAGGGTTTCGAGATTGCGCAGAGGGGCGTCGAGTTTGGGGTAGATGTAGTGAATTTCGGTGCCCTTGGCGGTGCGGCGCAAGTGCAGATAGCCGTCGGGCTCGGTGGCAGGTGCAAGCAGTTCACCGTCGCGAATGTGGACGACACGTGTGATGGGCAGAACGAAGACGTCGCCGGACGGGTCGGGTTGGAGCGGAGTGAGTTCCAGCAGCAGGTAAAACTCGCCCTGGTCCGGCATGGTGAATGTAATCGGGCGTGCGTCCACGAGGCCCAACCACTTCCCATTGACCCTCGCCGTTGCCCCGTAGAGATTGTCGGGGATGATCGTAAATTGCATAGGCATACACCTCACATGTTCTCTTCAGTGTATGCGGGTATTGAAAAAAAGCTCAGCGCAACTCTGCGCTGAGCTTGGTATTTTAAAAATTAGTTCGTGTCAAACCAGCGAATCTTCTCGCGGACGTTCACGACTTCGCCGACGAGGATGATCGAGGGGTTCTCAATTTGTTGGTCACGTGCGATGTCCACGATGGTCGTCAACGTCCCGACGACCGTGCGTTGCTCCGGCATCGTGCCCCAGTGGATGATCGCAACCGGCGTCTCCGGGTCGCGTCCGTGGGTGATCAACTGCTCGCAGATCAGCGGCAGATTTTTGATCCCGAGGTAAAAAGCGAGCGTGTCGACCGCCGTCGCGATTTTGTCCCAGCGGATGCTCGATTGCTCCTTGCCCGGGCATTCGTGTCCGGCAACGACTGCAAAGGAGGACGCCACATGGCGTTGCGTAACCGGAATTCCGGCATAGGCAGGCGCTGCAATTCCCGCTGTGACGCCGGGAACGACTTCAAACGGGATGCCGTTCTCTGCGAGTTCCGTCGCTTCCTCGCCGCCGCGTCCGAAAACGAACGGGTCTCCGCCCTTGAGGCGCGTGACGATTTTGCCGTCGAGCGCTTTTTTCACGAGCAGGGCGTTGATTTCCTCTTGGGGGAGCGAGTGGCGGTCGGGCAGTTTGCCGACGTAGATCACTTCGGCGTCGGGTCTTGCGTATTCTAAAAGTTTCGGATTCGCCAGTCGGTCGTAGGCGATCACGTCCGCTTCTCGGATGCATTCCATGCCGCGCACGGTGATCAGTTTCGGGTCACCGGGTCCTGCGCCTACCAAGTAGACTTTTCCTGCCATTGGGATTCCTCCTCCTATACTCCTGTTCATCTCGGTCTACCAGAGGAGCCCCTTCACCGCCAGCAACACGATGAGGTACAACGCCGTCGTGAGGTAGAGCAGACGAATGGTCTGCAAGATATGTGTGGGCGCGATGTCAACCGTTCGGTCTCCCATATTGGCCCGAAACGAAGTGACACCTCCGTATGTGTTGTGTCCGCCAAGCTGTATATCCAAAGCACCTGCGACGGCCGCTTCTGCGATTCCGCTGTTCGGGGAGGGATGCTTGGCTGCGTCGCGCAACGTTATAAACCAAGTATTCCTACCATTATACTTCAGAATAAGAGAGGAGGCAACGAGAAACGGGAGCGTCAGCCTCGCCGGGAGATAATTGGCCAGGTCGTCGAGGCGGGCGGAGGCCCAGCCGAGATGGAGGTATTTTTCGTTTTTGTAGCCGACCATGGAGTCGAGGGTGTTGACAGCTCGATACGCCATCGCCAGCGGAGCCCCGCCGAGAAATGCGTAGAAAAGCGGGGAGGTCACGGCGTCTACGATGTTTTCGGCGACGGTTTCGATGCCTCCGCGTGAGATTTCGCCCTCGTCGAGGTGCTCGGTGTCGCGACCGACGATCCAAGAAAGTCGTTGGCGTGCCAAGGGCAGGTCGCCCGATTTCAATGCTTCGTACACGCCCCGTCCTGCTGCAGCGAGACCTTTGGTGGCGATGGTGGTGGAAATCAACCAGACTTCCAACGCGTAGGCAAGCCACTTGGAGAGAAGTGCGGCGAGATGAAGCAGTTCGTACGTGATGAAGTACGTGCCGCCGACGATCAAGAGCGGGAACAGGCAGCCCTTGAGCCGGGCGATGAGTTTGCTGTCAGACGAACGTCGCAGCAAGCGGTCGAGGCGAGAGATGAACTTCCCAATGATCACAACCGGATGCGGAAACCAACCAGGGTCGCCCACCAGAAGGTCAACGAGATAGGCAAGACCTAGAATCACGATAGGAAAAAGGACAGTGGTACTCATCGGACCTCCTCCCTTCTAGAAAAAAGAACCGTGGTGCTCATTCGACTGACTCCCCTCTTGGCGAGAGGCAGGCGGTCAGCGCATCGTAGACGCAGACGGCGATGGCGTTGCCAAGTTCGGTTGCGACGCCGGCGTATTGGTGGATGCCGTTATACTCAGGGTTTTGCGTCGTCGCGAGAATGACTGAATCTGTCGTCGTGCCGGTCGCAATGTTTCCCTGAGGGTCGGTGACTCCGAGGTCTTGCAGGGCCGCCGCTTTGGCTTCTGTGGTGGTGATCAGGCCATTCACCAGCGCGGCGTCTGTCAGTCGGGCGTCCATCGCGACGATGATGTTGATAGTCCCCGCACGGTAGCCGGGATACGTCTTGCGCTTCACCCCGGCCCGTGCCGCATTGCCAACTCCCGCCGTGACGAAGACCCGCACTTGAAACTCCGACCCCACCGCGAAACACTCCACGACCTGATCCACATCCGCCGCGGTCATCATCGCGACGGTTTCTTCCAGTGGCAATCCCAATCCCTCCACCTTGCCTTGCAAATCCAACCACGGATCGTCCGACATGTACCCGTGCGGCACTTGCACATTCAGCAGATACCGTTTCTCCCTCAGCCCCCCGCCGAGCAACGACGAACTCAGCGTGTAAAAAGGCCGCTGTCCGCTGAGAATCAGCGCACCGTCCTTCACCGTTCGATCAATCCAAGACATGCGCACCTCCGATGATCTCGTAGATCCGCTCCAGGTCCACATGCTTGCGAAGATGCGCGGCGAGGGCCGCGTAGCTTTTTTCCCGACGCTGGGATTCGGTCTCGACAGCTCCGAGGAGCGGGGCGAGACCTTTTTTCACGCGCAGGTGGTTGAGGTAGTCGCGGGTGAAAGCGCGGTTTTGGAAGAGACCGTGCAAGTAGGTGCCAACCACGCGACCGTCTGTAGAAACCGCGCCGTCGTACTCGCCCGATTGGAATTGCAAGAACGGCTCCCCCGATTTGCGATACGTGCGACCGAGATGGATTTCGTAGCCCTCCACCTCGTGCTCGGAGAAGGCTTTTGCTAAAAGGCGACCGCTGTTGCGGATCGTCTTTTTTTCCGCGAGAAAGGTGGTTTCCAGAGGCAACAAGCCGAGTCCCGGCACTTGCGCATGCACAGACTCCACGCCTTCCGGGTCATGCAGAACTTCACCGAGCATCTGGAATCCACCGCAGATGCCGACGACGCTTGCCTTGCGACGCGAGAGAATCTCATCGGCGAGACCTGTGTGTCGGAGCCAGAGCAAGTCTTCCACCGTGTTCTTGCTTCCGGGGAGGAGGATCAAGTCCGGCTTGCCGAGGGAGCGGGCCGACGAGACGAAACGGACGTTGACACCCGGTTCCTCTTGCAACGGGGCGACGTCGGTGAAGTTCGAGATGCGCGGGAGTTTGATCACCGCGATGTCGAGGTCGGCATCTGTGCGGTCTCGCGCTTTGAGTCGCAAGGATTCCAGAGCGAGCGAGTCTTCCGGGTCGATGCCATGATCAAAGTGCGGAATTACGCCGAGAACGGGAATGCCTGTGCGTTGTTCCAACCACTCCAGACCGGAGTCGAGCAGTTCCTTGCGCCCCCGGAATTTATTGATGAGAAAGCCCTTCACGCGAGCTCGTTCGTGCGGGTCGAGCAATTCCAGCGTCCCGACCAACGAAGCAAAAACACCCCCGCGCTCAATGTCGGCCACCAACAAAACCGGGCAGTCCAGCATGTCGGCGATGCGCATGTTGGCGATGTCGCGGTCTTTGAGGTTGATTTCGGCGGGGGAGCCCGCTCCTTCGACGATGAGCACGTCGAATTGCGCGGCGAGCCGGTCGATCGACTCTTGCACTTTCGGGAGCACGCGCGGGACGTACTCGTTGCGGTACGTGAACGCTTCGAGATCGGCGAAGTGCTTGCCGTGTACGATGACTTCGGACGTCATCTCCGCTTTGGGTTTGAGCAGAATCGGGTTCATATCCACCGTCGCTTCCAACCCGCACGCTTCCGCTTGCACACCTTGCGCCCGCCCGATTTCGCCGCCGTCGGAGGTGATGTAGGAGTTGAGCGCCATGTTTTGCGATTTGAAGGGGGCGACGTTGTGCCCGTCTTCCTTTAAAATGCGGCACAATCCCGTGCAGAGCAGGGATTTGCCGGCGTCCGACGAGGTGCCTTGGATCATGAGTGCTTGAATTTGTTTCATGGGGCCGTGATCTCTCCTTGTACGAGCTGCCATCCATCCCCCGTGCGGCGCACGTGTACGAAACCGCCCGGCGGGAGGTGCAGGGAGTGAAAGCGGGTCAACTCTTGCAAAACGTACTTCGCATACCACAAGCGAATCGGTCCGCCGTGCGAGACGACGAGCGTTGTGCCGATGGAGCGAACGATGGATTCATGCCAAGCAGTCAGTCGGGCGTCAAGGTCTTGCAAAGTTTCGCCATTCGGCGGGGCGACGTTCCAAGGATCGTCGTACCAGCGCCAGAGGTGGTCATGGTACTCAGCTTCGAGGTCGTTGTAGGACTTCGCTTCCCACTCCCCGAAGTCGAGTTCTGCCAGTCGAGGGTCTGCATGAGCAAGCAAGTCGTTCCCGAGTAAAAGCGCCGCTGTCTGCGTCGTGCGCATCAAAGGACTGTGAAACACTTGAGCCACCTCGCGAAGTTCCAACGACAGCTTCTCTTGCAGACGTTGAATCTGCTCAACGCCCTTCTCATTCAGCGGCAGGTCTGTACGCCCGATGTACTGACGGCGGGCGTTGCCGTCCGTTTCACCGTGGCGGACGAAAAGTACGTGCGTCATGTCCAGTGCCCCACAACGGAGAGGGTGAGCAGGACGACCGTTTCCGTCACTTCACACAGAGCCCCGTATACATCTCCCGTAAGTCCCCCGATCTTGCGAAGAGAGGAAGAAATCAGAAGTCCGCAGGCACTTGCAGTCACCGCACACACGAGCAGGGCTGCCCAACCTCCGACCAGCAAGCACACGATCAGTGTGAAAAAGAAAACCACCCAACCCTCCACCCGCGACTCCGTCCGCAAACTTTGCGCCAAGCCGTCTTCACGAGCGTACTTGAATCCGTACAACGCCATCATCATCACTAACCGTCCCATCAGCGGAGCCGCCACCAACGCGATGACGAGGAACTGACCCTGCCCTTGCAGAGCAAAAAGCGCCGCTGCCTTGTTGCCGAGCACCAAGATCGCGGCGAGCACGCCCATTCCCCCGACTCGCGAATCCTTCATGATCTCGAGAATTCGTTCCTTGCTCCGATAACTGCCAAACCCGTCCGCCGTGTCCATCAATCCGTCGAGATGCAAGCCTCCTGTGAGAAACACCCAGAGTGAGAGGAGCAACAACGCGGTCACGGCGGGCGGAGCGATGAAGGGAAGGTAGTAGCTGATACAAGCAAGCAAACTCCCGATGATCAGCCCAACGAAGGGATACCACGGTGGACTCTTGCTCCACGCTTCCGTTTTGAGGTTCTTCGGGACAGGCAATCGTGTGAGAAAGCCGACTGCATGAAAAAAGGCATTCATACGACCGACCCCCCGCCCGAGGAACGATGCTCCACCGCCTCTTCCAACTGCGGGAGCTTCAACGGTCGTCCAGAAATGACGAAATAGACGTCCTCTGCCTTCGCCGCCACGATCTGGTTGACCTCGCCAAGCAAGTCTTGAAAGGCACGACCCAGCGGAGTCAGGGCCACTCCACCCAACCCCGTCTCACTGGTGACGAGCACAGTAAGGACAGAACTTGCCTGTAACGCCTCTGCCAATCGTCGCGCTTCATTAAATAGGCGTTCCCGAGTCGCTTCCGACCGCCACTCCTCCTCCGGCAAGTTGAGCAAGATCGTGCTCACCCATGTGGAGAGGTCGTCGACGAGCACCGCTTCCCACCGGCCCGCCTCCACTTCTGCCAGCACAGGCTCCACCAGAGACTCCTGCACTTCAAGCAACCCCCAAATTTCCGGACGCCGCTCTCGATGCAAGTCGATACGCTTCTCCATCTCCCCGTCCCAGACTTGACCCGTGGCGACGTAGAGCACCCGTCGTGACAAGCCTGCCAGACGTTCGGCAAAGGCGCTTTTTCCAGAACGAACGCCGCCTGTGATTAGGGTGTAGGGCATGTCGGAACCTCCTCCAGCATTGCCTGCTGCAAAGCGGTCAACAAGCGCAAATTCTCCTCGCGCGACCGCACCGCCACTCGATAATACCCCGAGCCAAGCCCCGGATACCCCGCGCAATTGCGGATCAGCACGCCGAGCCGCCCGACTTTCTCTTGCAAATCCGGCGTCTCACAGCGAAACAGCACGAAGTTCACCAGACCTCCGTAGGTCTTCACGCCCGGCAACGCCTCCAACTCATTTCGTAAAAATGGCCGTTCCTCGCGCAACCACTCGACCGTCCTCGCTTCAAAGTCATGGTCCTGCACTCCCGCAATGCCAACTCCCTGCGCGAGAGCATTCACACGCCAAGGAGGCAGTTCCCGCTCGATGCGCTCCGTCAGCTCAGGCGATGCAAAAGCAAATCCAAGCCGCAGACCCGGAATCGAGAAAAACTTCGTCATCGAGCGCAACAAGATCACATTCGGAAACTCCTCCAACTCCTGCAACAGAGTCGGAGCCTCCGGTACAAAATCGAGAAACGCTTCATCCACCAGCAAAAAACGCTCCCGCTCCCGCAATCGCACCGCCATCTCCCGGAGCCACTCCATCGGCACCAATCGACCGTTCGGGTTGTTCGGATGTCCCACGATGAACACGTCCACTTCCTCACACGCTGCCAGCAATTCCGTCCGTGAAGGGACGAAATCATCCTCCTCGCGGGCATACACGCCGTGCAACTTCGCTCCGACGACAGCGGCCGACTCTGCATATTCGGAAAAGCAGGGATAGACCAACCCTACCGTTTTCGGGAGCAAGGTACGGAGGATGCCATAGAGAATCTCGGCGGCGCCGTTGCCGACCGAGATTTTTTTCACAGATTGGTGGTAGCGGGCGGCGAGGGCCGACTTGAGTTCGCGGGATTTGGCGTCGGGGTAGGCTGTGATCGTGGCGAGGTTGTCGTGGATCGCTTGCCAGACCGAGGGTGGCGGGCCGAGCGGGTTGATGTTGGCGCTGAAATCCAACAACTTCTCACGCGGCACGCCCAAGCGCTTCTCGGCCGTCCAGAGGTCGCCGCCGTGGCCGAATGTTTCGATGGGTTCAGACTGGGTCACGCTTCGTTTCTCCTCCTCTTCACTTAAAACTCGACTCCGTACACCGCAGGGATGCCCTCGTCGTAGTAATGTTTGAGCGGTTGCATCTCCGTGACCAAGTCGGCCAGTTCTTTCACTTCGGGTTTTGCATCGCGTCCCGTGATCACCAGATGCGTGTAGGACGGGCGGGTGCGGATCAGGTCGAGAACTTCGTGGAGCGGGAGCACGTCGTCGATGGGAAACTTCGTGATGGCGAGCGCGTTGTTCAGTTCGTCGAGCACCACCACGTCGTAGTCGCCGGAACGGACTTCCGCTTGCACGATTCGCCAAGCCTCCGCCAGCGCGGTTCGGTGCTCCTCCGGCGTTTTCGTCCAAGTGAAGCCGATGCCGAGTTGGCGCATGTCAACGCCGAGGGCGGCGAGGGCTTCTTTTTCCCCGTAGGTGCGTTGCGGGCCTTTGATGAATTGCAGGACGAGCACTTTGTAGCCCCGTCCGACAGCTCGGAGGCAGAGACCGAGGGCGGCGGTGGTTTTTCCTTTGCCATCTCCTGTGTAGACGAGGGTCATGCCCCGTCGTCGAGTGCGATCCATGCGGTTAGGCCCTCCTTGTTTGGTACGTGGTCGCGGCTTCTACGAAGCGTCGCGGGACGCCGGGGTTCGACGGGAAGTAGAGGTGCGTGTAGCCGGCGACGAGGTTGGCAGTGGTGTAGCCCTCCTCTTTTTGTCCGCGCATGCCTTTGGTGACGTAGGCTTTGGGTGCCGATTCGGTCGAGGTGGAGTAGTGGAACTCATGTCCACGCACCTGCTCCCCCGCTTCCAATAAAAAGTGCTGCGTGGCGGCCGCCGCTTCTCGATACCCGAGTGCGGCGAGACGGTCTTGCATCTGCACGTCGGACGGGATCAGGCCGACCATTTCGTAGGATTCTCCCGCGCGGTCGGTGATCGAGTTGCAGAGATACATGTAGCCTCCGCACTCGGCGAGGGTCGGGAGTCCGTCTGAAATTCGGGTGTAGAGGTCGGCACGAACCTCTGCGTGGTGGTGCAACTCGCGGGCAAATTCCTCGGGGAAGCCTCCGCCCAGATAGAGAGCATCGGCGTCCGCGGGAACTTTTTCTCCGGCAAGCGGGGAGAAAAAGTGAAGCTGTGCTCCCAACTGCTCCAACAACTCCAAGTTCTCCGCGTAGTAGAAGTTAAACGCGGCGTCGCGGGCGACGGCGATTTTTACCGTGCTCGCGGCGGGCGTTGTGAAGAGGTGCGGAGCCTCCGGTTCAGCAAGCGGCGGTGCGCTTTGGGCGATGGTGAGAATTCGGTCGAGGTCGAGATGCTCTTCGACGAGGTCGGCCAGTTTTTGAAAAAGCGGCTCCAGTTCGCCGCGCTCCACGGCGGGGATGAGACCGAGATGTCGTTCCGGGATTTCGATGCCCGGCGTTCTCGTGAAGCCTCCCAGCAGGGGGATGCCGCATTCTTGCTCGATGGCGGTGCGCACGAGCGAAATGTGTCCGGTGCTGCCCGCTTGGTTGGCGATGATCCCTGCGATGGGTGCGCCTTCGGTCAGGGTGCAGAAGCCTTTGACGATGGCGGCGGCGGAGCGTGCCATGCTCGCGATGTTGACGAGCAGAATCGTCGGGGCCTGGAGAAGCATGGAGATTTCAGCGGTGCTGCCTTGGTTGGTGCGCGGGTCTTTGCCGTCGTAGTAGCCCATGACGCCTTCGATGATCGAGAGGTCGGCGTCTTGGGAACCGCGCAGAAACACTTCGCGCATGATCGAAGGCGTCGTCATCCACGTATCGAGGTTTCTCGACGGGCGGCCTGTGACGGCGGTGTGGTAGCTCGGATCGATGTAGTCGGGGCCGCATTTGAAGCCTTGGACGTGGAGACCCCGTCTCTTAAAAGCGGCGAGCAGGCCGAGTGTGACGGTCGTTTTGCCGACCCCGCTGCCCGTGCCGCCGATGACGAGACGCGGACGGTGGTGAAGTTGAGTTTGCGTCATGACGTGGCGACACCTCCTGCGAGTTGCGAGGTAATCGGACTGCTTGGCACGATGGCTACAGAAATGGTGACGTTGCCCGACTTCCGTTTTTCAAGCACCCACTCCGAAGCGCCTGAGGACAGGCGTGCCGCAGGTTCGCTGACTCCGTAAGCTCCCGTGAATTTGAAAACCGTATCTGACGGGTTCGCCAGTGGAACTTCATTTAGCTCAGCGGGCGTGTACGTGTCGAAGCCCCAGCCGTATTTGGCGCAGAGATCGAGGAGTCCTTGCTCGTCTTTTTTCAGATCGATGGACGCGATGTTGCGGACACTTTTTGGGGAGAAGTTCAGTTCTTGGAGCGTGTCGGTGATGACAGACTCGATCTCTTCCAGCGACGTGCCACGGTTGCAACCGATGCCGAGGACGATGTTCTTCGGGCGGTAGAGGACGCCGTTTGCGAGCAGTGCCAACTCTTGCTCGGTGGAAAGCAGGCGATGTGTCACGACCAACGCCGCGTTCCACGGCCATTCTGTGCGAAGTTCAAGCGCTTCGTCTGCCGAGCCTACGACTCGGAAATGGTCAGGCAGCGGCTTGTCAAAACTCCACCAATTCTCCTCCCCCGACTCTTGCACGATCACAACGGGCTCCTCATTGACCACCGCTGCCGAAACGGGGGTCGCTCGCTCAAAGCTCTCAATCTGCCACCCGAACTGCCGACCGAAGAGATCGACGGGGATCGTCTTCTGCACGTCGGACGCTGTGGTGACGACAGGAGTTGCTCCGAGCAAGTCTGCCACGATGCGCGTCAATTCGTTCGCTCCGCCGAGATGCCCCGAGAGAACGGAGATGGCGAATTGCGCGCGGTCGTCGACGACCACGACGCCGGGGTCCGTTTTTTTATCTTGCAAGATCGGGGCGATCATCCGAACGACAGCCCCGAGCGAGATGAATTGAATGATCCCCGTGTACCGCTGAAACAGGTCGGGCAAGATCAGCCGCACCGAACCTTCGAAGAGCTGAATGCCACGCTCCCCCTCATCGCCCTGTTCGAATTTCTTCATATAATAGAGGTCCGAACCGGGCAACTTCTCCTGCAACTTGCGTGCCGCTTCCACCCCGTGCTTGGTGATGGCGACGATGGCGTAGGGGTTAGACATTGGACGACACCCCTTTGCGGAAGCGGTGGGTGAACTCCTTGTCATACAGTTTGGAGCGGTGTCCGCCTTGATCGACCAGCGTCGGGTCGAGCGCCCAGCCCATCAAGATCATCGCGTGCGAGCGAATGTTGTGTTCGCGCATCGCATTGTCGAGTTCGCCGAGCGTCGTGCGGACGATTTTTTGATCCGGCCAAGTCGCTCGTTGCACGACCGCGATCGGCGTGTCTGCCGTCCAACCGGCCTCGAAGAGCTCGCCCATGACTTTTTTCGTCAGCGTCGCACTGAGGTACAACGCGATGGTGCAGTTGTGCTTGGCAAGGTCGGTGAGTTTTTCCAAGTCCGGCACGGGAGTCCGTCCCTCTGCACGGGTGAGGATCAGCGTCTGGGTCAGTTCGGGAATCGTCAACTCCGCTTGCAACGCGGCCGCCGATGCGAAGACGGAAGAGACGCCCGGAATGATCTCATACGACACCCCCGCCCCCTTCAACAAACTCATCTGCTCCATGATCGCGCCGTAGATCGCCGGGTCCCCCGTATGGACGCGAGCAACGCTTTTGCCCTGCTGCACGCGGTCGATCATCAGGGCGACCATTTCGTCGAGGTCCATGCCGGCGCTTTTCAACACTTCGGCGCTCGGTTTGGCGCGGGCGATCAGTTCGTCGTTGACGAGGGAGTCGGTGTAGAGGACGACATCGGCATTTTGCAGGATGTTCAAGCCCTTCACGGTGATCAGATCAGGATCGCCGGGACCTGCTCCTACGATGTACACTTTCGGTTCGAGGGTCATTTGCGCACCACCAACAGGGTGAGATAGTTCAACTCCTGCCCTTTCAACTCGTGGATGTCCAACCAGACTTGTTCTTCGCCGGACGTCACTTTGGTGACGACGGAGGCGTTTCTATCAAGGTTCAGTTCGGAGAGCAGGTCGATCATGAGGTCGATGACTTTCGCCACTTTGATAAAAACGACGGTGTCGTGATTCTCAAGCGCTCGACGCATCGTCTCTCGGTCTTCCGTGGCGGGGATGATCGCAAAATGCTCGTCACCGTCTGCGAGGTACAGTCCAAGTCGCGACGCAGCTCCCAGTGCGGACGAGATGCCCGGCACGGAGTGAATCTCCACTTCGGGATGCAGAGACTTCATCGTGCGCGCCATGTGAATCCAAGTTGAGTAGAGATTCGGATCGCCCTCTGTAACGAACGCAACGTCACGGCCAAGGGCGAGATGCTCCCAAATCGTCGTCGCGGTTTTCTCCCAACTTGCTTTCAGGACATCCTCGTCCTTGGTCATGGGGAAGACGAGTCCAAGCAATTCCTTCTCCCCCGGTTGGATGTACGTTTCCATGATCTGATGCGCGTAGCTTTTGCTGCCCATGCGTTTCTTGGGGTAGGCGATTACGTCGACTTCCTTCATTAAACGGAACGCTTTGACGGTGATCAATTCCGGGTCGCCGGGGCCCACGCCGAGACCGTAGAGGCGGCCGAGTTTGGTTGCAGTCGTCGTGCCGGTCATGCGTCTCCCTCCTTCTCTTGAACTTCAGTCTGCCAAGCGGTGATGATGTAGATCGGGTTCAGCCCTTCAAATCGGGTCATGTTGAGAATCGGCTTGCTTCTCGCCGTCTGTAAAAGTGTAACGCGGAATGTCATGCCAAGTTTGGCAAACGTCTGCGTGGCGTCGTAGAGAGTCTCAATCGTCGCGGCGTTCAGAACGATGCGACCCTGCGGACGCAAACGCTCCGAGGCGAGACGGAGCACTTCCGACATTTCGCCGCCGCTGCCACCGATAAATACAGCATCCGGGTCAGGCCACGTATCGAGAAACTCCGGCGCTTTTCCGTGGTAGAGGTGCAAATCGGTGCGGAACTTTTGGGCGTTCTGTTCGGCGTTTTCAAGGTCGGCTTCGTTTTTCTCAATGGCGTAGACGCGACCGAGATTCGCAAGTTTGGCCGCTTCGATGGCAACGGATGCCGTGCAGGTGCCGATGTCCCAGACGATGCTGTCGGGGCGGAGGTTGAGTTCAGACAGCGAGAGCACGCGGACTTCGCGCTTGGTGATCAGCCCTTTGTCCGGTTTTCGCTGGGCGAAGTCTTCGTCTTCGATGCCAAGCGTCCAGCGCGGGACGCGGGCTTCCCGCTTGTGCAGCAAGAGGACGACGTTCAGCGGTGAGAACTCCTGCCCTTCGACTTCGTGCAGGTCCTTGAATGTGCGCACTCGATCGTCGCCACTACCCAAGTTCTCGGCGACGACCATCTCGTACTCCGTCATCCCGTAATGTTGCAAGTACCACGCAATCGTCGCGGGCGTGTTGGTGTCATCTGTCAAAAGCGCCACCTTCGGCTTGCCGTCGAGACGTTGGGCGAGGCCCTTGATGCTTTTTCCATGCAGGGAGTCGATGTGCGCGTCTTGCCAACCGAGACCTGCACGGGCGAAGGCCAATTGGATCGAAGACAAGTGCGGGTGGACGGTGAGGCCCGGCACTTTTTTGCTCAAGTACGCTCCGATTCCGTAGAACATCGGGTCGCCGGATGCGAGCACGACGATGTTCTGCGCGCGTTTTTCGTGGAGGACGTCCACCAGTTCGGTCAGTTTGCCGGTAATGATGTAGGTCTCCCCCGCAAACTCCGGGAAAAAACGGAGGTGCCGTGCCCCTCCGATCAACAAACCGGCCTTCTCGACCAACTCTCGCTGTGCCGGGAACAGGCCGGCCGCGCCGTCATCCCCGATTCCGATCACATGAATCTCGTTCATCAATGCCACCCCTTCCTAACAGTTCGCCTTTCATCGTCGTCAGCACCGTCTCCACCAGGAGGCCGCCGCCGACCTCGTCGAGACTGTGACGCGAGGCGTGGCGACACAGTTTTTCAAAAAAATCTTCGTGGCCCGCCGCCAGCATGAGGTCCCCGACGAGAGACGCGGTGTTCGCCCCACGGACCTCATCCAGAAGCTCAGGCGTTGCGCCGCAACTCTCGGCAATGCTTGCGAGGAAGTCAAAATCCACGGGCGCCGATTTGGAATGCACCATCATCACGCCTTGGGCGATTTTGGAGAACTTGCCCATCATACCGACGAGCGAGATGTGCGCGGCACCCTGCCTTTTTGCATGACGGAGGGAGAAGCCGACGAAGTCGCCCATCTGGATGAACGCCTCCTGCGGGAGTTCGGGGTAGAGCTTCATCGCGTACTTCTCCGAACTGCCGCCCGTCGTGAGTACGAGATGGTCGCAACCGCTCGCCCGTGCCACTTTGATCGCTTGCACGACAGACGCTTGATACGCCGCTGTGGAAAAAGGCACGACGATCCCTTTCGTGCCGAGAATGGAAATACCGCCCACGATGCCGAGGCGTTCGTTGAGCGTTTTTTTGGCGATCTCCACGCCCTGAGGGACGGAGATCACGATGCGTACACTTCGGGTGATGCCGTACTCGTTGAGCAGATCGGCGGCCACTTTGCGAATCATGCGCCGAGGAACGGGGTTGATCGCCGCTTCTCCGACGGGGACCGGCAAACCGGGCTTGGTGACACGCCCGACACCGATCCCCCCGTCGAGGTCGATTTCGCCGTGGCCGTCTGCCCACGAGACTTCGGCGAGGATGAGCGCGCGATGCGTTGCGTCCGGGTCGTCCCCTGCGTCTTTGATGACACCGCAGACGACGCGTTGTTCTTCTACGCCGCAGCTCACCATCTGAAATTCGATTCTCTCGCCGATGGGCAGGAGAATTTCGACAGAGAGCACCGGCTCCTGTGTGATCAGAGCGAGCAACGCGGCTTTCGTCGCAGCGGTTGCATTGGCTCCCGTGGTGTAGCCGCGCCGCATCTGCGACGGGTCTTTTTCCGGGTCTTTCATGGTCATGCTCGTTCGGCGAGGAGGGAGAGCGCGTTCAGAGCGGCGACAGAGACGGGGGAGCCGCCCTTGCGTCCGATGTTGGTGATGAACGGCACGTCGCCGTCGATCAGTTTCGCGAGTTCTTCTTTGGATTCAGCCGCCGAGACGAAGCCAACCGGCATGCCGATGACAAGCGAGGGGCGTGCCTCTCCCGTTTTTACCAAACGGATCAGTTCCAAGAGGGCGGTCGGCGCGTTGCCGATGACGAAGATCCCGTCCGGACATTCGGCGACCGCTTTGCGGGTGGCGATGATGGCGCGGGTGAGGTTGTGTTTTTTCGCTTCGGCGGCAACGTCTGCGTCGGAGATGTAGACTTCGACCTTGCCTCCAAATTTTTCGATGCGCGGTTTGGAGATGCCCGATTGAATCATCTGCACGTCTGCAAAAACGGGCTTGCCCGCTCGAATCGCCGCAATCCCTGCCGTGATCGCTTCGCGGTGGAACACGAGGCTGCGGCCGAGATCGAAGTCGGCAGAAGCATGGATGACGCGTTGGACGACGGGGTATTGCTCGTCGGTGAACGGGTGCTCGCCGATCTCCGAGGTGATGATTTCAAAACTCAAGCTCTCGATCTCTTGCGGTTGGACGGTCAACGGTTTGAAGTCGGTGTTAAATTCCATGAGTCAGCTCTCCTCGCAGGTGGGTTAGATGGTGGAGCAGGGGTTCGAAGTCCGAGTAGACGGTGCCGTACGCAAGTCCGGGGCGACCGATGAGGATGATGTGGAGTCCGAGTTCGAGGGCGGATTCCACTTTGTCATCGACGGCGCCGACTTTGCCGCTCTCTTTGGTCACCACGACGTCGATGGCGAAGTTGCGGTAGAGGGCGATGTTGAGTTCCTTTGAAAAAGGGCCTTGCATGGCGATGATGTGTTTTTGTTCGACGCCGAGTTCGGCGCATTTTTCCATGTTGTCGAGGCGGGGCAACATCCGGGCGTAGAGGGTCACGCCGGGGGTGCCGAGCAAGCGTTGGGTGAAGATTTGCAGGGTTTTGCTGCCGGTGGTGAGCAGGACGTTGCCACCGAGTTCAGCCGCTTTTTCTGCTGCTTGGGCGTAGTCGTCGACGTAGTGGAGCAGGGGGTTGTCGGCGAATGTGAGTGCTTCGCGTTCGAAGCGAAGGTAGGGGATGCCGCACGTTTCGGTGGCGATCATCGCGTTTTTGTGAGCTTCCTCTGCGAACGGGTGGGCGGCGTCGACGACGGCACGGATTTTGTGCTCGTGGATGTAGGCGACCATTTCGTCGGAGGTTAAGCGGCCGACGCGGACAGGGACGCCTGCTTCCTGAAGAGATTGAGCCGCGCTGTCGGTGACGACCGAGGCGGTCAAGTCAAATCCCGACTCGCGCAATTGGACCGCGAGTTCGCGGGCGTCGGAGGTTCCGGCGAGATGGAGGATCATTTTACGGCCTCCTCATGAGCGTGAATAGGTTCGTGATCGTGATGGTCATGATCGTGTTCATGCTCATGATGGTGGTGATGTCCGTGCTCATGATCATGGTCGTGATGGTGGTGATGTTCATCCATCGCCATCAGCCTGAACTGGCAGTGGTCGCAGTTCATCTTCACATCGCCCTGCGCCGCTTCTTCGGCCCGCTCTTGCACCAGATCGATCAACGCGTCGTGGAAGCCGAAGTATTCCGCCAATCGCAACTCCACCTGCGGATACGTCGTCCGAAACACATCCATGAAATCCTCAATTCGCTTGATCAATACACCTGTAAAGAGGAAGTACGGCAACACATACACCCGCTTCGCTCCCAACGCCAAGCACCGTTTCAACCCGTCTTCAAAGTTCGGGTCGGTCACGCCGATATAGCAAGTCTCCACGTGCTTCACAGGCGTCCGTTCCCACAACAACCTCGACACTTTAAAAAGGTCGCTGTTCGCATCGGGATCGCTGCTCCCGCGCCCGACGATGAGAATCGCTTCGTCCGTCCGCGGCTCGCCCTCACGACGACCCCGCTCCAACCCCGCTTCTTCTACACGCGTTGTCAAGATGTCCAACGCTTTCGGATGCACGCCAATCGGTTTTCCATACGAGAATTCAACGTGCGGGTAGAGCTCGCGTGCGTTGTCAATCGCATGCGGGATGTGAATTTTGGAGTGCCCTGCGCCAAACAAAATGATCGGCACCAGCGTCACCCGTGTTGCTCCGCGCTCGACACAGGCGGCAATCCCCTGCGGAATCGTCGGCGTGGTCAATTCCAGAAAGCATGTCTCGATAATTGGGTACTTCTCCCCGAGACGACCCTGTACGCGACCGGCAAAAGCGAGCAACTCGGAGTTGCCCTCCTGCACACGGCTGCCGTGTCCGACCAATAGAATTGCATGACTCATGAAGTCCGTCCCCTTTCTCAATCTCCGCAGATGGATTCGATGACGAGCGGTGCTTGGTAGTCTTCGTGGTGGAAGCCTGCGACGTCACCGACCCGTTTGAAGAATTTATGGAAGCGCTCGTCGGGATGTCCCTTGGCTTTGTACGTGGCGAGAATCTCTTCGACGGCGGAGAGCAGTTCGGACGGTTCCAAGCCTTCTGCCACTCGTTGCGCCGGGTGGGCGTTGCGTCCGATCGCTTTGCCTCCGAGAAAGAGGTCGAACTTGCCTCGGCGGTAGACCATCGCGATGTCTTCGTTGACCGAACCGTAGCAGGCCATGCCGCAACCTGCGAAGCCGATTTTCAGCTCTTTGGGCACGGAGAGGCCGCCGAAGCGTTGCAGGAGTTCTTCCGCTTGCGGGAGGGACTCCGTTTTTTCCAAGTTGCAGAAGTCGCAGGCTTTAAGTTGGACGACGTCGCCGATGGGTTGGACGATCATGCCGGCGTGGGTCAGTACTTCGGAGACGAACTCCGGGTCGCGGGTCGGCACGCGCAGAATCACGTAATGGTGCGGGGTGTACTCGACTTCGCCGTCCTCCCCGACCACGTCTAACATCACTGCCATTTGCTTAGGCGTCAGTTTTTTGTTGCCGACGCCCGGCGACACCGCAATTTCCAAGATCAACGGCTGGGAAAAAAGCGCCCCTTGCACGCGTGCGTCGCGCTCCACCACAGACGTCTCCAAGACCCCGCGATTCACCAAAAGCGACACAGCCTCCATCGCCAAAGCTGCCGAGCTCCGCGAAACCGGAGCTTCTGCCAAAGCCACCGCGCTCGAAGGCACTGCAACTCCCGAGGTCATTGCAACACCCGCAGTCACAATGCTCTCCGCCTGCTTGTTCCCGCGCACCTCCGAAACCCCGCCGTGCAACGCCCACGGCTCGTGCTCTTCTTTCAACCGCTCGTTCATGCGAATCGGCTGCTCGGCGCGATCCAGCGTGTACTTCCGCTGATAACCCCGTGGAGTAATCATCTTGCCGTCGTACACTTTCGTACTCGTGTTCCCGATGATGACCGTCGTCAGCATCCCGATGTCATGCTCCAACATCTCGCCGAGCGTCGTCAGCACCACTTGCTGACTCGCACGATACGCACTTTTCACCAAGCCCACCGGCGTCTCGGCCGGACGGTACTTCAACAGAATCCGTTGCGTCTCCACGATCTGCCGCGTTCTGCGACCCGACCGCGGATTGTACAACGCCACGATGAAGTCCCCCATCCCGGCGGCCTCCACTCGTTTTGCAATCACTTCCCACGGAGTCAGATGGTCGCTCAGCGAAATCGTACACGCATCGTGCATCACCGGCGCTCCCAGCAACGACGCGCAGGAGTTGATCGCCGAAATCCCCGGAATGACCTCAACCTCCACACCTGTCGCTTCCGTCCAGCCCTGCTCGATCAACACTTCATACACCAACCCGGCCATCCCGTACACCCCGGCATCTCCCGAAGAGATCACCGCGACTTTTTTCCCCAACTCGGCTTGGCGAACCGCTTCAATCGCCCGAGAGACTTCCTCCGTCATCCCCGTGCGCACAATTTCTTGATGGGTCAACAGCCCGCGAATCAAATCGACGTACGTGTTGTACCCGATGATCACATCCGACTCCTGAATCGCCGTCCGTGCCCGGTCGGTGATATGATCGAAACTCCCCGGCCCAAAACCGATAACCAGCAACTTCCCTCTCGTCGTCATCCCGTCTCTCCTCTCCAAAAAAACCAAACCAACGCAACAAAAAAAGGCGCCTTCCCCGATAGGAAGGCGCCTCCGTTATCCTCTCTACATCCGCACACAGCACCAAAGCCTGCGCACGAACAACCAAAAGTCACGTGACCGCCATACCTCCTATCTCCCGTAAGAAGTGATGGACATACACACAGAGGCAGGTCTCCTGACTTGTGAATCAACGCTTCCTCCGCCTTCCCATTCCCCAAAAACGGGGTACAGTGGCAACTTGGAGGTCGCTCCTCACATACAGTGGCGGGACCGTGCCGGACTCTAACCGGCTTCCCTTTTCAGCTCTCGCGAGCACCTTGTGGTTTGTTGTTATTCAATTCTATGAAGTCTTCCAAAACTATATACCAAATAAATCTAGCTGTCTACAGACCCAAGTCTGCAAATGTCGCCATCTCCTGCACCAAACGAGTTGCCGATTGAAGCAACGGCATGGCCAGAACGGCTCCCGTTCCCTCGCCCAAACGCATCTCAAGATGCAACATCGGCGACAACTCCATCGCCTCCAAGAGAATTCGATGCGCAGGCTCCTGCGACAGATGCGATGCGAACAGATAGGGACCGACTTTCGGCTCCACTCGATACGCAACCAACGCCGCCGCCGCTGCAATCACCCCGTCCACGAGCACGGCCACTCCCTCCGATGCAGCTCCCAACACCACGCCCGCAAGCCCGGCGATTTCCAAACCGCCGACTTTCGCCAGCACATCAACCGCATCGTCCGGGTTCGGTTGGTTTACCTCCAACGCCCGCTGAATCACGTGGCCCTTGTGCGGGAGAACAGACTCTTCAATCCCCGTCCCGCGCCCGACCAATTCGGCCAGAGGGTGGCTCGTCAGCACAGAGGCAATCGCGCTGCTCGGAGTCGTGTTCCCAATTCCCATCTCGCCGAGCGCAATCACCTGCACGCCCTCGGAGCTCAACTTTCGAGCAAAGCCCATGCCCACTTCCAGAGCACGCACCGCTTCTTCGCGCGTCATCGCCGGACCCACCGCCATATTGTCGGTGCCCGGTTTCACTTTTTCCCGCACGATGTTTGGAATGTCGTCTTCACAAGCACTCCCGATATCCACGACATGAACGTCTGCGCCCATCTGCCGCGCCAGCACATTCACCGCCGCTCGCCCGTTCGAGAAATTCTGCATCATCAATCCCGTAACGGCCGATGGATACGCCGAAACTCCCTCCGCCGTCACCCCGTGGTCTCCGCACATCACCACCACCGCCCGACGTTCAACGGACGGCAACACCGTGCCTTGTATACCTGCAAGCCGGATGCCGATCTCCTCCAATTTTCCGAGACTGCCCAACGGTTTCGTCAATTGATCCCACCGACCGCGCGCCTCTTCCATGACCTCGACATCCAGACCTCGTACTTGTACCTCAACAGTTTTCAACATCTCTCTCATCCTCTCCCCGAAATGAATTTCGCCCGGACAAGCAAAAAAATCCAAGCTCCGCAAAGAAGCTTGGATTGTCCAGACCCAAAATAAGGTTCTTCCCCAATAGGCAGGTTTCCTGGCTCGTCGGATCATCCCTAATTCCTCGCCTTCCCAGCCCTCGAAAAAAAGGCCAGTGGCTTCGGACAGTCCCCGACCACAGTGGCGGGCCCGCGCGTCTCACGCTTCCCTTTTCACCTCGTCAGACGAGGCACCTATTGTGCCCCCATTCTAAGCCCCCTCGAAAATTTTGTCAAAAAAGTTTGAAGGGTTCCCCCTCAACCTCTCGTCTATAACAGCAACAATCTCCCCTGAGAGGAAGCGATCGGCGATGAAAGAATGGAAACGCAACCTCGCCCTGCTGGGCGTTCTCGTCGTTGGCATCGGGGCGGCAGGCTTCTACGCCCTCCCCACGATGTCCAGCCAGAACTACGAGGAAACCAAATCGACTGAAACATCCGGCATCCAAATCATCGACATCGAGGGATACGCCGCCAACGTCAACGTCACCCCCGGACCGGACTCCCAAGCGACGGCACATTTTCACGGTTACGGCCGCTCCGATGTGTACAGTCTCAAGATGCAAACCAACGGAGACACGCTGCACATCCTCATCGACCATCCCGACCAGCAGTGGAACTTCGGCTCCAATTCCCTAACTCTCGATGTCGTGATCCCGCAGAGAGACTTTGACCGACTGACCGTGAACACCGCCTCGGGCGACATCCATCTCCAAGACCTCAAAGCCAAAGCCTTGCTCTCCTCGACCGGCTCCGGCAACCAAGACGTCTCCAACGTCCAATCCGACACCCTCGCCCTCGACACAGCGTCCGGTGATTTGAACGTCGAGAACACCTCCGCCACCCTCGATCTGAAAACGGCATCGGGCAACATCACCGGCCACCGCTTGACAGGGAAAAAAATCAGCGCGGACTGCGCATCCGGCGACATCAACCTCGGCGGCCTGACCGGAGAAATCAAAACCCGCGTCATGTCGGGCAACATTAACCTCGACTACGACAAATTGAGCGCAACGCTTACCGCCTACACCGCTTCCGGCGATGTCAACGTAGACTTGCCGAACGATTCGTCGTTCGACTTGCACCACAAATCCGCGTCGGGTGATTTCAACTCCAACTTTGCCATGAACAACATGACGAATACCAACCACGAGCACAAAGGCACCGTCGGTTCCGGCGCAACGGCCGTCAACGTCGAAACGGTCTCCGGCAATTTGACCGTGCACAAAAAGTAAAGGGTCGCGCGTACAATCTGGTAAGATCAAGGGAACAGGAGGTATCATTCCCATGAACTTCACACCCGAACAACGCGCCGCCGTTTACGAAGCGATCCACAACCGCCGCGACATTCGCAAATTTTCCCCCACGGAACTTGAGGAAGACAAAGTCCAACGCATCCTGCTCGCCGGACATCATGCGCCGTCCGTCGGCTTCATGCAACCCTGGGACTTCATCCTCATCTCGTCGTCAAGTCAAAAGGAAGCCCTCGCCCTCGCCGCCGACAAAGAACGCCGGGCACTCGCCATCCACTTCGCCGCCGAAGGACGCGATGACAAGTTCCTGCAACTCAAAGTCGAAGGCTTGCGCGAAGCGCCGCTGACCGTCTGCATCACCTGCGATCCGACACGAGGCGGTGACCATGTGCTCGGCCGAAACTCGATCCCCGAGACCGACATCCTCTCCGTCGCCTGCGCGATCCAGAACATGTGGCTCGCCGCCTACGCCGAGGGCATCGCGATGGGCTGGGTCTCTTTTTACAAAAAAAGCGACGTCCGCCGCATCCTCGCGATCCCGCCGCACGTCGAACCGGTTGCCCTGCTTTCCTTCGGCTACACGGACCACTACCCCAAGCGTCCGATCCTCGAAGAGTCAGGCTGGGCCAAGCGCACCAACTTCGATTCCCTGATCCACCATGAAACGTGGTAAGAAAAAAAGACCGTGTTCGCCCCCCGGCGAACACGGTCTCTTTTTGTGAAAACCCCTAGTGTTTGAGAATCTCAGCCAGTCGCTCGACTTGCTTCTGTACGTTGTCGAGCGCTTTCATCGATTCGTGCAAACGCATCGCTTCGTCCTCGACGGAAGCCAGCACTTCTTGCGTCGCGGCCGACGTCTGTTCGGTGACGGAGGAAGCGGTGGTGACTTCCTCGACGACTTGCAACGCTTGGGACGCGAACTGCGTTTGGCGTTGCAGCAATTGCTTCATCAACGTATCGATCGACGTGATGAACTCGCCGAGATTGTTGACGTTACCCAAGACGACCCCGAGTCGAGTCCCGTTCTCGATCTGGACACTCTCCCCGCGCAGAACTTGCTCCTCGACGGTGACCGCTTGCTCGTAGATGCGGGCGAGAATGTCTTGGATGCGCTTCGCCGACGTTTGCGACTGATCGGCCAACTTGCGCACTTCGTCCGCGACGATCGCAAACCCGCGGCCATGCTCCCCCGCACGAGCCGCTTCGATGTTTGCATTCAATGCGAGCAACGAGGTCTGGTTGGAAATTCCCGTAATCGCTTCCACGATCTCGTTGATGTGATTGGCTTGTTCGCGCAACTCGCGAATGACGGAGACCGACTGGGCCATCACAACGTCCAACGTCCGCATGTGCTTGCCGAACTGCTCGATCGTCTGGCGGCTCTCCTGCGACAGAGCATGGCTTTCCGTGACGTTGACCGCCGCGTCTTGCACTTGCCCGACGAGTTCCTTCATCGCCACTTCCATCGACTGCAATTCAAACATGGAGTGGTTCATGCTCTCCGCTTGCGATTGCGCGCCGGCGGCGACTTCTTGGAACGCGTTGCGAATTTCGGCGGACGATTCGCGCGAGGTAGTCATGTTGTGCAGGAGCAGAGAGAAGTTCGCTTGCAATTCTTGCACCGTTTCCACGATCAATTGCTGCGTGACTTTGAGTTCCTCCGCTTGTTCCTTCGTCGCTTCCGCTTCCAAAGCCAAGCGACCCATCAACGTATGTCCAATCGATGCCACGCCCCACAGTGCAAGCGTGGTGATCAGCAAGAGCAAGAGTTGAGTCGGCAGGTCGTTCATCGAGCTCGTCGTGAACAGGATGCCTTTGCCAACCGTGTAGCCAAGCACCGTCAACAGCGTCGAGAGCCCCCATGTGTACCAAACCACTCGGCCGTTCAGGTACAGGACCGAAACGCCGAGGATGAAATACAAGATTTGAAAAATCGGCGCATGGTGGTTGAACAGGAAGAACAACAGCCCTGCCATCCCCACGAGCAGAGTCATGATCACATACTTAAATGCATCCCTCAGTTTTTTAATATTCGAGAACACCGACCCTGTTACGGTCAACACAAACCCACCGATCAGATAGATCGGATACGGCATGTCAAACACCGAATTCGGTGCCGTCATCGCGATTTCCACAATCCCCAACGCATAGCTGAACCAAATGATGAACATTAACAAACTGTTGCGTCGTTCAATTTGTTCAAGACCCGAAAAACAGCGTTCTTTCACCCATTTCCACACTTTGTTGTCCTCCTCTATCTTGTTGAAACAACCCCATTCTAGCCGAAAAATTCGCCAATTCTCGACAATTTCCTGCAACAAAAAAGGCCCCTTTGAAAAAAAGGGACCTCTTTTTGACTTTTACTGAAGTTTAGGGTTAAGTAAGTTCGTTTTTCCGTATTTAAAGTGCAGAGAATCCAAGTGTTCATACAGGGTGGGAACGACCGATAGATCGCCCGCCGAGAGCGTTCCGATGAGGTCGAGCGCCTGTGCCCGGTCTCCTTCTCCGTCGACGTGCTTCTTGAGAAAGCCCCAGATGTGGGTGAGCAAGTTGACGAGATTGGTCTCCTCAATCTCACAGGTAAGCGCGGTGAAAAAGGCGTGAAACACGCCGTCTTTTAACTCGGCAAACTCCATCTCGTGCTTGCGGTAGCGGTTGAACAGCTCGCGGATTCGGAAGTACGACGCCGGGTCGCCTTCGAGGACGACGAATTTGCAAGTGTACCAGAGTTCTTCTAACCTCGTGACCGTATCGGCTCCGGCTTGGAGAGTGCGCAGGTCTTGGAGAACCTGCGCACGACGGATTTCGAGGCGTTGCCGGAATGCAGCATCTGCGATCTTCATCTAGGCATTCTCCCCCCGCTTCACGAGAGATTTGAACCAAGAGTTCCACGTCCCCAACTCACCGCCGAGGAGCAAGGGTCGAAACGCTTCGCTCACCTCTTGGAAACCCGGCCCGCCGAGCACGAATTGGAGTTGCGGGAAGACCCCTTGCAAGGTGGCGATCATCGTTTCCACACCCGGCAACAACTTCGGGTCTGTCAGCGACAGGGACGCATACTCGATGTGGTGACGTTCAATCAACAACTCCAACCCTTCGTTGGGCGTGTTCGTTCCTAAATAAATAACCTCCACCCCGTGTCGTCGCAAAAACAGCGTGAACAACAACAGCCCGATCTCATGCTGCTCCCCCGACGGGCAGAACGCCAACACTTTCGGCATGGCGGGATTCACTCCGAACACGTTGAAAAACTGCGAGAACTTCTGCTTCACGAACAAGCTCGCAAAGTGCTCCTGAGCCACCGTGACTTTGTGATTCTCCCACTCATCGCCGATCCGATGAAGCAGCGGTGCCAGCACATCGTGAAACACATCTTCAAAATGAAACATCGAAAACGCCAAGCTCATCAACTGGTTGGCCCGCTCGACGTCAAACGTCGTCAACGCTTCGTACAACCGCTCGCGAAGGGACTCGTAACTCTCGCCGACACGAAATTCGCCGTGCTCGGGCTCCTTGGGAACTCCTTGGCGTTGCTCCCGGATCTTCTCCAGCAACTTCACCGCTTGCGAGATGTTGACGCCCTTCTCCTCCGTCTGCACTTTCAACCAGCGCAGGTCTTCGATGTCCTGTTCCGTGTACAGCCGATGTCCCGATTCCGACCGAATCGGTGAGACGACGTTGTACCGCCGCTCCCACGCTCGGATCGTCACAGGCGGCATGTCGAGCAATTTGGAGACCGATTTTATGTTATACATGATCCCACGTCTTTCCCTTTCGAGTTATACAATCATTTTACAACCATGATACACAAAAAGGAACTCCACTGCCAGATATTCTTTGCCGAAGCGGGCATACTACTCAACGGAAATGCAAATGAAGGAGCGTGTACCCACTTTGGACATGAACAATCCGTTGAACTTGCCGCCGTCTGCTCACCAACCGGCCTCCGACCTTCAAGTGGTCTTTGCCAACGTCAACAACTTCGAAGGTCGTTTCAATTTAGAGAAGTCCGGCTTCGACCCGAACATGCCGGGGCATTCCACCAACCACCTCGACCAGATGGTGCTCCGTCAACCGCCGCGCACCGTGAAGCAAATCGGCGCCGGCATCTCGCTTCCTTATGAAGTGCGTCTGGAAATGGCGCTCATGCTCGATGACCACCAGTGCGCCCTGAGCGTTGCGCGCAATCAATATACCAAGCACCATTGGTTAACCGAGGGCGCAGAAGCGTTCCTCTCGCTCCACGAACTGCTCAACGAGCATATCGAGAAAACCAACAAGCACATCGACGACATCGGAGAGCGCGTTGCACGACTGGGCGGTGTTCCGACGGCCCACCCGGTCACACAACATGAATTGTCGTACATCAAGCACGAAGTGGAAGGCCGCTACACGATGCGCGATTACTTGCGCAACGACCTCGAACACGAGTTGAAAATCCAGCAGATGCTTCGCCAACAAATTACTCGTGCGCAGGAGCTCGGCGACCACGGCACCGTGCAAGTCTTGGAGGAAGTCCTCGTCGACCGCGAAGATCTCGGCTACCATTTGTACAGCAATTTGGAGGACGATACCCTCACCCGCGGGATGACTCATCTCTACGACGGCACCGACGATCTGCGCACCGACCGTCCGATGGACCCGGGCTCAAGCCTGCAATAACCCAGCTTCTGTTGAAAAAAGCGCCGCGTGCAGTGCGGTGCTTTTTTCTTTATAATGAGATAAGATTTCAAACCAAAGGGAGACGTGACCATGACAGAACGAAAACAGCCGCTCTACATGTTGTTTCCTGAATCGCTTTTGTCGTATCCGCCTGAGGTATCCGTGCCCCAGGGTTATCTCTTGCGCCCGTACCGCGACGAGGACGCCTCTGCGCTGACAACGCTCTTGGCGGAGGAAGGCTGGAACTTGGAGGAAGCGAAGTTTCTGGATTTTCTGAACCACTGCTTGCCCGACGGGCTTTTCGTCGTGGTCGAACGGGAGAGCGGCACCCTCGTCGCCACCGGTTCCGCGTTGCACAACCCGCAGGGCGGTCACTTCCGGTTCCCGTTTGGCGGATCGATTGGCTATGTGGTGGTGCATCCCGATCATCGAGGCAAGAAACTCGGCGAACTCGTGTCCGCCGTCGCCCTGCGTCGTTTGATTCGCGGTGGATACCGCACGATCTGGACCGGCATGGAAGACCATCGCCTGCCTGCGATCAAAACGTATTTGAAGTTGCGATTCGTTCCGTTCCTCTATGCACCGGAGATGGAAGAACGCTGGCACCACGTGCATATCCAACTGAACCTGCCCTCTCGTACGCAAGAGTGGGCGCAAGAGCTTCAACAAAAAAAGCCCCCCCAGAATCAGGAGGCCTTCCATGTCTAATTGGAAAGATGCAAGCACAACTGTAGTAATCTCCGTCTATCGCCCGCGTGTTGGTCAAGCGGACAGACTCGCCGAGATCGTGCGCAAGCACGCTCCGACCCTGCGTGCAGAAGGTCTGATCACCGACCGTCCGGTCACCGTCGCCGTTGCCGAGGACGGCTCCTTCATCGAAGTCTTCGAGTGGACATCCCTCGAAGCGGCCGACCTCGCACACTCCAACCCGAACGTCCAAGTGCTCTGGGAAGAGATGGGTCAGATCGCCGATTTCGCTACGCTGAGCTCGCTTGCAGAAGCACAGCGTCCGTTTTCGCCGTTCAAACCGTTTTAGACCCTACGCGTTCATCCCTGCCACTCGCCGTTCGCCTCTCAACTTCTGAAGTTGAGCGCGCAGGAACGGGATGACGAAGTAGTCGCCGCCAAACTTCCCTGCGTTGAAACCGGCCACGACGATGAAGATGCTCAAGAAGATCAAGTTCGGGTTGGTGGAGATCGCACCGGCGAACAGGTAGTTGAAGTTCATGAACATCGCCATCAGGGCGGCAAACGTGGTGAACACGCCGAGGATCAAGCCGATGCCGACCAGCAGTTCGCCCCATTGCACGAGGAAGTTAAACAGACCGACATTGGGCAATGCAAAGCTGTCGACGAAACTGCCGTACCAAGCTTGAACCGTCGGTTTCGCCGCGGTGGAGCCGGCGACTGCGCCTTTCAACAAACCGGAGGCATCAAACGCCTTGGCCCCCGTGATTTTGTGCCAGCCTGCGTCGAGGAACTTCCACCCGACATAGATGCGGACGAGTACGAGCAATGCTGCTGCTACTTTGCTGTTACGAAGCCATTCGTTCATGTAAATTCCGCCTTTCGTAATTAATGCTTTTTGATTTCAAGGTCATATTAACATCGAAATGAGGTCTTGTAAATGTCAAATCTTCCCGAATTTGTGTACATAATCCGACCAATCCGATCTGGATTTATCGAAGAGGTGCTTCCTGAGGAAATGGAGGTCATGGGACAGCACTTTGAATACTTGAAAGACCTGCTGGAAAAAGGCACTTTGCTCCTCGCCGGCCCGTGCCTGGATCGAACGATGGGCATCACCGTTTTCAAGGCAGAATCCATCGAAGAAGCCCGCGCCATCATGGAAAACGACCCGGCGGTGAAGCTTGGCGTCATGAGTGCCGAGCTGCATGAGTACCGCGCCGCGCTGTTTGCAGGACAGAAGTAAAGAGATGTACGTCCACGAAAAAAATCCCCACTCGCCGAGGCGAATGGGGATTCTTTTTATCCATCTGTCTATTTGTTGTAGAGGCCGGACATTTGGGAGAACGGGTAGTAGCGCACGAACGCTTTGCCGACTACGTTCTCGATCGGGAGCGTGCCCCAGTAGCGGCTGTCGTACGAGTTGTTGCGGTTGTCGCCCATGACGAAGATTTGACCGTCCGGAACGGTGAACGGTTTGTACTCCATCGTCGGTTTCTCCGCTTCATACGGCTCGTCAAGCGCTTTGTCGTTGACGTAGACGATGCCGTCCTCGACTTTGACCGTCTCACCCGGAAGAGCGATGACGCGCTTGATCAGATGGTCTTCGTCCGCCGGAACTTTCGCGCTCGGCGGCGGGGTGAACACGACGATGTCGCCGCGTTTGATATCTCCGAATTTGTAGGAGACCTTCTCGACGTACAAGCGGTCGCCCACTTTCAGCGTCGGCTCCATCGATTGGCTCGGAATGTAGAACGCTTCGGCAACGAAGTGTCGGAACAAGAAGACCAGGACCACAGCGATGACGATCGTGCGGACCCACTCGAAAATATTTTTTTTGGTTTCCGGCTTCAAGGCTCTCCCTCTCTCTCCATAACGATACTTGTGTACTGTAATCGTAGGTCATCCCGTCGGCAACGTCAATCCATATCGCCAACCCTCACAGAATGTTCATATCTGAAGCAAAATGAAACAGATTGATTCCCCTATTGAAAACTTACAGAATCTTCTAGTACAATTCGAGGAGAGCAGGCAGAATTCCTTTTTCGCACAGGAGGAGAGCTTATGAAAATCGACCGGCTGGATCATCTCGTGTTGACCGTACAGGATATTCCGACGACCGTAGAGTTTTACACTCGTGTACTCGGGATGGAAGTGGAAACGTTCCTCGGCGACCGCAAAGCGTTGAAGTTCGGCAATCAAAAATTCAACCTGCACCAGAAAGGCAACGAATTCGAACCAAAAGCCCTGCACCCGACACCCGGTGCAATCGACCTCTGTCTGATCACATCGGAACCGCTCTCAGACGTCATCGCACACCTGAAATCCTGCGGAGTCCCCCTCCTCGAAGGCCCGATCCAACGCACCGGAGCGACCGGCCCGATTCTCTCCGTGTACCTGCGCGACCCGGATCAGAACTTGATCGAGATCTCGAATGATCTGGACGTGTAATGCACATACTACCTTCGGCTTCGCGCGGCATCCACTTTCCAAAGAGGGGGTCATACGAATGAACCAACCCAACAACTGTTCCCGCGAATCGGTCGATCGTCTGATGGCGAAGATGGAAGGTCTGGAAGGGGAATTGGTAGGTCATGAGCGCAACGGTCACGTCCGTGCGCACCTCGGGAAAAGTTTTGGACGACCAGAGGGTGAAATTCGCGAAGACATCGACGAAGTTTCGGCCCAACTTCGACAGTGCAACCTCTGACGCCGACGAAGCCTGTTTGAGCAAAAAAGACTCCGCCACGCTTGTGGCAGAGTCTTTTTTTACGACCGATTGCTTGCGGTGGACTCCGACCCGTTCTCGTTCGTGTTGACAAAAGGAAGGAGTTGGCAGTATCTTTTATTTAGACACATGACTAATTATCTAATTCTCTAAATTCTATGCGTAGGAGGCTCTCTCATGATTTCGACCTCAACGATTGTCGGCATCTTGCTCGGTGCTCTGCTTGGCATTGCGTTCCCGATCATCCTGCTGGTGTACTACCGCCGCACGCAGAAAATATCGTGGAAAGCGATTGGCGTCGGGGCTTTGGTGTGGATTCTGTTCTCGCAAGTGTTGGAAAAAGCGATGCACGTCTACTTTTTGCAGTTCAACCAGACGACGGTGGAGCTTTTGAAAACTCCGTTCTACTACGCCCTCTACGGCGGTCTCGCCGCAGGTGTGTTCGAGGAGGTCGGGCGCTGGATCGGGTTCCGCTATTGGTTGAAAGGCAAGCGTGCGTACAACGACGGCATCGCCTACGGAGTGGGTCACGGCGGCGTCGAGGCCGTGTTGATCATGGTCTCGATGGTGGCGACGAATCTCGTGTACATGACGATGATCAACGCCGGGACGTTCGAGTCCCAACTGGGAGGGAAGGTTCCCGCCGATCAACTGGCACAAATCAAGTCGGGTCTTTTGGAACACGGTTTCGCCTACTACCTGCTCGGCGGCTTCGAACGCATCCCGGCGGTGCTGTTCCACATCGCCCTCTCGCTGGTCGTGCTCTACGGCGTTCGTTCCGGGCGCAAAGTCTTCTTGCTGTATGCCATTCTCTTGCACGCCGCGCTTGACTTTGTGGTGGCGCTGCTTAGCAAACTCGAAGTCAACGTGTTCCTCCTCGAAAGCATCACCCTCCTCGCAGGCATCCTCTCTCTGGTCTTCCTCCTGAAACCTGCGAAACGATGGTTCTCCCAGCAGGAATCTCTCCCTCCGAACGGGAACTCGATGGGTAGCAACCTGTAAAGGAAGGGATTCACCATGAGCCTCACCATCCAAAAATTGACGCCCGCATTGGCAGAGTCGTTTTTCCACTTTTTCGACAACGTGGCGTTCACAGACAACCCGCGTTGGTCCTCGTGTTATTGCTACTTCTACAGCCAGAGTTGGGCAGAGGGCGAGTGGGAGACCCGCACGGCGGCCGACAACCGTCAAGCCTGCTCGAAGTGGATGGACGCAGAAGGTCTGAACGGCTTCCTCGCATTTCTGAACGGCGAACCGGTCGGCTGGTGTCATGCGAACGACAAAGCCAACCTCTCGCTCGGCTACCTCCCCGAGGAGATCGCCAAGCCCGATCCTGAGCACCGCACGGCGAGCATCGCGTGCTTCATCGTCTCGCCGGAGCACCGTCGCCAAGGCATCGCCACGCAGATTTTGCACGCGGCCTTCGAGCAGTTGAAACAGGACGGCTTCACCTACCTCGAAGCTTACCCGCGCCACGAAGAAGACGGCACCATCCAAGAGCACTACCACGGCCATCCCGCGATGTACTTCGAAGCCGGGTTTGAAACTCTGCACGAGTTGGGAGACTTCGATGTCCTGCGCAAGACCCTGTAAACGAAAAAAAAGACCCTGCACGCAACACGCGCGTGTCAGGGTCTCTTTTCTTGAGTTGTGGTGCGTCTCTGCCAGAGGAGATACAGCCAATAGCCGAGCGCCGCTCCCAACGTGTTCAGCATGACATCGTCGATGTCCGCTTCCCGAGCTCCGGTCAAGTATTGCAGAAACTCGATGCCCACGGAGAGGAGCAGACCCGCGCCTGTTGTTTTGACGAAACTTTGGAATCGACGTCCCCCTAACAGAGGCAGGAAAAAGCCCAACGGGGCGAACATCACGACATTGCCGCCCAAATTCATGACGGCGACAATCGGGCGGTAGAGCAACCACTTCATCTCCACAAACGGAATCAGGTTCACATGCCGCAGCGTGGAGACCCGAATCGTAAGCGGGAAAAACGTCACGTACGCAACGCCCAACCCGTATAAGAAAAACAAGTTCACCCACAACTCCCGCCCTACGTCGTGGTACTTGTTGCGCCTCCAGAAGATCCAGAGCACCAAAGCCGGAAGCAAAAACGTCGGATAGTCGATTCGAATCACGAGCTTCGGACACTCCCTCCAAGTTTGTACCGCTTAGTATACCACGATTGGGAAGAGTCGAGCTTTATGAAAAAAAAGAACTCTTCGCAATCTGCGAAGAGTTCTTCGTTTTCTAAGGTGCCGTCGGGAACGAGCCGAGATCCGTAACGTCAGCCTCACCAGCCACAGTCCATTGCGAGCTGTCATAGGTCGTCTCGCCGTGTGTGGTGGAGGTGTTGCGCTTCAACGTTTGGTGCGGAGTGTACAAGATCGTATCGACCAGCACTCCGTCAATGTACAGGGAGACAGGGAATGCGTCCAACGTTTCGATGTCGAATCCGAAGGAGGCAAGGATGAAGTTCGGGGCGTTCTCATATTGATCACCCAACGCATCGGCGAACACCATCGTCCCGCCTGCCGGGATTTCGGTAGGCACGGAAGAAGGTGCGAAGCCAGGGATGCCACCACCACCGCCGCTGCCCGGCGTGTATTCACCGCCGTCCCAGACGAGTCGGATCGAGTCAAAGGAAATCGGAGCATTCGTCGGGTTGTAGATTTCAAACGCTTGGTTGAAATCTGCGCCCCAGTTCGCTTCCGAGATGAATGCCGACTTGGTCACAGCCGGATTAACCGTCACGGTGAAGGTCAACGTCGCCGGTGCATTCCCATTCACTTCGTCGCTGGCCGTCAACGTAAACGTGGCTGTGCCTGCGCCAACCGGAGTGATGCTCAATTGGCCGCTGTCAGAGACCGTTGCCGTCGCGATTTCCGGGTGGTCCGAATTCACTTGATAATGCAGAACGTCTTGGTCCTCGTCTTGGAAGTAACCTGCAACTTCAATCGCATCTACCGTGTCGCCGAGGGTGTAGGTTTGATCAGCCAGTGAACCGACGGTGGTCGGCGCGTGGTTCGCTGCCGGAGCTTCGTTGATCGTCAAGATGAACTTCGTTTCTGCAGTATGTCCGTGCCCGTCATCTGCTGTTACAGAGACTTTCGTGGTGCCCGCTGCAATCGGAGTGATCGACAGCAAATTCGTTTGCGCATCGATGGAAAGAGTCGCAACTCCTGCCACTTCCGTATCAGCCGTCAGCGTCAGATCATCGCCGTCCGCATCTGCAAACAGACCTGCAACCGAAATCGGAGCAATGGTATCGCCAAACATGATGGTTTTGTCAACCAACGATCCGACAACCGTCGGTGCCACGTTGGACGGGGTCGCAGCGTTGACCGTCAGCGTGAACGTCATGTCGACCGGGTCATTGTGACCGTCGTTCGCATGGATGGTAATCGTCGCCGTGCCGTCTGCGAGCGGGTTGAGAATCAAGTTGTTCTGCGCGTCAATCGTCGGATTCACAACCGACAGATTGTCCGAATCAACCGTCAAAGTCAGGTCGTCTTCGTCATCTTGGAAAGCGGTCGCCAGCGAAATCGGAGCGATACCCTCGCCGAACGTAACCGTTTGGTTCGCAATTTGGTTTGCGATGGTCGGAGCGTTGTTGACAGGCGGGGTCACCGGATTTTTTACCGTTACGGTGAATTTCGTCTGCACAGAAGCCCCTGACGTGTCTTTGGCGGTGATGGTGATCGTCGCCGTCCCTGCTTGGTGCGGATAGAGATGCAGAGCGACGCCCGTCAACTCAAATCCAACGGTATCTGCGTCAGAAGTCGAGACTTCGTAGGTCAACTTGTCATGATCCGGGTCGGAGAACACTTGGCTCAGCGGGATCGCGTTCAAGTCGTCGCCCAGTGTGACTTCAATCGGTTCTACAGACTGATCGACCACCGGTTTATGATTGACAGGGGTCGGAGCAGGCGTCGGCTTGGGCTCCGGTTTCGGCGGCTCGTGATCGTTGACTTTGCCGATTTGTCCGACGACGTCCGTGTAATTCGAGATCACTTTGGAGGGGTCGGTGTTGTCCGGCAGGGTGAGCTTGTCAATTTTCACGTCCTTGCCAAGGCTGAGGGATGCTTTGTCGTTGCTTACGAGAAGTTCGCCGACTTTGCCCTTGCCTTGCAGATCAACCGCATGGTCTGCCTTGACGTTCAACTTGTTTACGTTGGCATCAACTTTCACAGACTTGGCTGCACCGTCCAGCACCAGCTCTGAAATCGAAGCCGTTCCCGTAATCGCCACGTGGTCGCCCGAGATCGTCAGCGGGCCGTTCAGCGTAGCTCCTCCCAAGTCGAGGTTCAGCGGATGGTCTGCGTCGCCGCTTTGTACAATCGACATCTCGCCGAGTTGATTGATCCCGCGGGTCATCGTATCGAATTGAATCTTCGCCCCCGTCAAAGCCGCTGCGTTGTTCTCGCTGAGCAGTTTCTTGAGAGAGCCCGTCGCCAAGTACGGAACGCCGTCAATCGTCACGAGATCTCCGCTGACCGAATTGATCGTCGCCGTTTTCTGCTTCGGTTGGAAGAGGTCGAGCAAGACGTCGACGATGTCTTGACGTTGCACGTTGCCTTGCGGGTTGAACGCAGCTCCGTCGGTCGGAACCAGTTTGAGACGCAGAGCCGAATCTACATAGTCTTGCGCCCAGCCGCTGACTTGTCCGTTGTCAGAGACAGACCCTGCGGTCCCGCCTTGGATCTTCAAACCGTCCATCACACGAACCAATACGGTCGCCAGTTCTTCACGAGTAATCGAATCGCTCGGACGGAACTTGTGGTCCTCGTCCCCCGCCATCAGTCCGGCCGCTTGCATCGCTTGGATATACGTTTGTCCGTACAAATTGCTCGACACATCTGCAAAAGAACCGTCCTTGCCCGGTTGCAATTTCAGAGCACGAGAGATCAGCACCGCCAACTCTTCGCGGGTCACCGAATCGGTCGGGCGGAACTGCCCGTTCGGATCGCCGGAGATCAGGCCGAGTTCAGCCGCTTGTTGAATCGCTTCTTGCTTGTTGACTTTCGCCTGCTGCAAGTCCCCAAAAGTCGCCCCCGTGCTTGCATGTGCAGATGTATATGCATTCGGTGCCACCGCTGTCGTCAGAACAATCGTCGTGATCAACCACTTTTTCCAATGCTTATTCAACCCGTACCCCTCCGCTACACATCTATTGTTTTAACCTAATAAACGATGCTACTAACTACCATTATAGGGTAGTTGCGGATTGGCTTCAATTAGAATAAATGCAGAATTGAGGCAAATATGTTCAGGTATTTACTGGGACTTGTTAAAAAAAGAGTCATTCAGAAAAAAACCTCGCTACGAAGTCCGGAGCGAGGTTTTTTTTCTGGAGATTTGGCTTGCGGTGTAGAGGAGGATGAACACGACCATGACCAAAGTGGCGAGACGGTACATCATCGCATACCCCGTGTTCATCGCGATCGTTCCGAGCAACAGGGCTCCGAGCGCCACGCCGAGGTCGATGGAGTTGAAGTACATCCCGTTTGCCATCCCGCGTTGTTCCGGAGTGACGACTTTGATCATCCACGCTTGGAAGGACGGTTGCAAGATGCCAAGACCTGCGCCGAAAAGCAGAGCGGCGGCGGCGAGCATCCCCAGACCTGTGGAGTAAGACACAATCAGCAGTCCGGCGATGACGAGCAAGGCACCGGGGAGCATCAGCACACCGTGGCCTTTTTTATCAAAAATCTTGCCTGACAGCGGACGAACCAACACGACCGACACGGCGTTGACGAGGAAAAACACCCCGACGTTCGCAATGCCCACTTCCTTGCCGAACAGCGCCATGAAACTCAACAGACCGCCGTAGACGATGGAGAGTAAAAAGTTCAAGAGAAACGGCAGCAGAATTTTGCGGTCGAACAATTTGCTCGACTCAGGAGTTGCGGGTGCGACTTCGGCCGGTTGACGGAGCTGGGATCTGACGAGGAACAGCATCGGCAGAATCAAAGCGAGCATCACCGTCGCCCCCGTGACCAGCGAACCAAAACCGCTTGCCAACAACGAGAGGCCGATCGACGGCCCGAGTGACATCGCAAGCGACGTGGAGAGACCGTAGTAGCCCATACCTTCGCCCATGCGTTTGAGCGGGACGACGTTTGAAGTCATCGTCGGGAACGTCGTGCTCGCCATCCCAAACCCGGCTCCGTAGAAGACGCGCATGAGGAGAAACATCGCGAGCGTTCCGCACCAAGCATAGCCCAGGGTGGCAAGCAAAGCGACACTCAATCCGAGGAACAGCACGAGATTGCGCTTGCCTCGTTGCAACGCTTTGCCCGCGATCAGACGGGTGATGATGGCGGAGAGAGCAAACAACGTCGTGACGAGAGACGCCATCACGTCGCTTGCGTGGAAGACTCCTTTGACATACGACGGCAACGCGGGCAAGACCATTTGCAAGTTCATGAACAGCAGCAAGTTGCAAAGTGTGAGGACGATGAAGGGAGAAGTCCAGAGTTTTTCTGCGGTGTGTTTGGTTTCTATGGTAGTTTCATTCAAGCGGTATCACCCTATTCTTTCTCATGTTTTTCTACGTTCTGTCTGATTTGGGACAGGCATTGTGTGAACAGATCGAGGTGTACCGGGTCGATGCCCTGCACGGCGTCGGCGATGACTTGCGCTTCGATGGGCGCGGTTAGTTCAACCAGCGCTTTTCCTTTGTCGGTTGCGAAAACGAGAAAAGCGCGGCGGTCGGACGGGCTCATTTGTTTTTCGATGAGGTCTTTTTTGCCGAGGGCTTCGAGGATGCGGGCCGTGGTGGGTTGATCCTTGGCGGCGCGCAGGGAGAGTTCCTTTTGGTTGAGACCGTCATACTCGCAGACGCGAAACAAAACCGAAAACTGCTCCGGCGTGATGTCGTACTCCCGCAGGCGCAAGGTGAGCAATTGGGTGATTTTCCGATACGTTTGAGAGATGAGGAAGCCGATCGATGCATCCATAGTTGGAGTCGCTCCTTTTACTTGTCACAACAATTATATGCCTAACATATATTTCGGGTCAAGAAAAAAAGAGTCCGCCCATGCGTAGTGGGCTTGGACTCTTTTATCGTGTGATGTTGACGAGTTTGGCATCCGTCGCGCGGGAAAGGTCTGTGCCGCTGAGGAAGATTTGCAGACCGCGTTTGCCGGCGGAGATGGAGAGGACGTCGAGCTCTTGCGCGGCTGCTTCGAGGTAGAACGGATAGCGTTTCTTCACGCCCAAGGGCGAAACGCCGCCGCGAATGTATCCGGTGAGACCTTGGATGTCCTTGACGGGGACCATCTCGACTTTTTTGTTGCCGGAGACGCTCGCGAGGGCTTTCAAATCGAGCTCGCCGTTGCCCGGAATGCAACACATGACCACCCCGGTCTTGTCCCCGCGCAGAACCAGCGTCTTGTACACCTGCTCCGGAGGCAATCCTACTTTGTGCGCCACGGTCACCGCATCGAGTTCGTCTTCGTTCACCGTGTATTCATGCAACGTATAGCGAATCTTCATCGTGTCCAAAATCCGGCACGCCGTCGTTTTCATGGAGGATCTTCCTTTCGAGGTATGTTACAATATGTAACTCACAAGAATATCATTCTGTGTAGAGTATTCTACCGCTCCCCCTTTAAGCCCTTCGCAACCCTCTAGTTAAACCTAGCAATATATTGTTTTACTATATAACTCCATCGTACAATACACTCAGGAGGTGTCCCTCATGACGATTGTTTATAGTGCTTTTGCCAATTCGAGAATGAGACTTCTAAACGAGGTAGATCAACGTGCAGTTCGCGACGTCGTGTATGAAATGGAACTGGGCTTGCCAGCGGAACAGATTTCCACCTCTTCTGCCCGCACGGGGACGGTTCTGGATCAGCCCGAAAAAATCACAGTTCACCTCAATGGCTACTACCTGTGTTTTCGAAAAGAACCCTGCGGATACAATTTCCTATCAATTGTAAAAGAGGATGAGGTCGTTGCAGTCTAATACCCAACAACATGCGAACCGATATACAAAAATCACATTGGATATAGACGCACTCGACACCCAAATCAAACAGTACGAGCAATTGCTTATCAAAAACGAAGGCGGGGTGTTGCATGAACAAGTCGACATCTTGCCTTTTTTCAAAAGATCGGCTCCACTTCTGTCCTGCTTAATCCCTTCATGGAACTCCTGGGCCACCGGGCCCTATTTATATAGATTCGAACTGCCTCTTTACGGGCAGATGAGGCCTGATCTTACCGTTCTCAATGGAGATACGATCTATTTTATAGAATTCGAAGACGCGTTGCCCTCCAGTATTTTTTCTGGCAAAAAACTAGAACGTGACTTCGCTGACCGCTACAATCATGGATTCAGCCAAATCACCGACTGGTTCTGGCGTGTGGAATACATGAATCCCACCGACAAAAACGCATGGTTCGGTCAGTTCCAAAACCTAAAGCTCAAGGGAATTCTCGTCATCGGTCGAGACCGATTTATTCAGGACTCCAACGAACTCGCCCGATTGCAATGGAGAAGCAATCGAGTTCTCGTAGATTCAAAAGCAATCGAAGTTGTTACCTATGACACCTTGCTCACTTCTTTCAAAGGGTACCAAGCAGGCATCCTCGACGCAGCCGCAATGCGCTCTCAAGTCCAAAAAACCTAAGGGTGCGGAACGCATCAAGCAAAAAGGAGACTCCCCGAATCGTTCGTGGGAGTCTCCTTTTTTAATACACGCTCTTGCGCACCACAAAGTCCGCTGCCAGCATCGGCCAGATGCCGGGGTCTTCCATGCCGAGTCGCCACAACGCCAAGCCCCGCACGCCGAGACGGTCTGCGAGATTGACTTTGGCGCGGATGCTCGCGGCGTTTTCGAACCAGACTTCGTGCTTGTCGCCCTTGGCATCGGTGTAGCGGAACATCGGGGTCTGCGTTTTTTCGTCAAAGATGATGTCTTGGTCGTATTTCTTCGCGAGGTCCATCGCCATGCCGTACGTGACGTACGTGTTGCGCTTGGCGGTCAGGTTGAAGTCGAAACCGAACACCGAGACCGCCGCCGTGACTTTGTGCGCAGGCATCTTGGTCCTGGCGTAGCGCAAGACCGTTTCCATCCAGCCGATCGAAACCACCGGCCCCGGTCCGCTGCCCGGCCAGCCGTGCTCGTTGTACAGCATCGCGACGAACTCGTCGGCCGATTCGCCGATCACCGCATAGTCAAACGGTGCGGAGAACGGGTTCGTCGGCTGATCGGACGAGCGCGACGGCGTGGAGACGACGAAGTACAGCTTCTGCGCGTGCATGGCACGCCCCATTTCTCGGTAGAAATCCGAGAGCTTGAAGCGGTCTTCGTAATGCACATCTTCAAAGTCGATATGCGCCCCGTCAAAGCCGTAGCGCCGCACGACTTCAATCACATGGTTGATAAAAGCGGCGCGGGTCTGCGGCGTGGCGAGCATCGCGCGGATGACGTCTTTGTTGACGTTCTGGTTGCCGCGTTCGTAGAGCAGGTTGTGGATGATCGGGAGCATCCGAATGTTGTGTCGATGCCCAAACTGCACCACTTCGCGCATGTAGTCGTCGGTGAATTCGTAGAACTTCTCGACCTCCGTCGACTTCTCTCGGTCGATGCGGAAATGGAACATCGCAATGTCTGACATCTGCGCTACGTTTTTTCGGAAATCTGCATCCGAACTCGGAAGCGTCGGCCCTTCCCGCTCGGTGAAGAACCCGAGAATCTCCGTCAACGGTTTTTCTCCCCCGTGCGGGACGAGCGTCACGAATTCGCGGGAGATCCACCCGATGCGATTGTTCCACAAACGAACTTGCAGCCACTCGCTGTCTCCCCCGGTGACAGGCAACCGCGCCCCGCGGTCCATCTGGGCCATCACAATTCCCTTCACGCCCGGCACGTTGTGAATGTTCACATGGTCTCCGGTGACGACCGCTTCGGTATAGACGGGAATCTTCAATTTCTGCCCGACATCCAAGTTCATGGAACTCAGTCGATTCAAGCGGATGATTCCTTCGGGTGTTGTATGGTATTTCTGAGCGAGGGCGAACAGATTGTCTCCTGATTTGACGGTGTAAGTGATAGGCTCACGCATAGTCAATTCGGACACACTCCTTTCGAAATAGTCTCTGTGCCTAGACTATTCTCCGGGCTCCTCTCTTGCGATAAAAAAAGCGACATTCCTCGCGAGGAGGAATGTCGCTTTTTTTTTTCTAATACAGCATCCGCCACAGATAGAACGTCGCGTAGGCTTTCCACTCGCCCCAGCCTTCCGACAGGTCGAGGAGTTCTTGCCGAGTCGGCTTGGAGTCGAGATGGAGGACGTGCTTGATGGCGTTGTGCAAACCGACATCCTCAAGGGGAAAAGCGGCGGGGAGACGCAGACAGCGCATGATCACATAATGCGCGGTCCACGGTCCGATTCCGCGAATTTTCACGAGCTCTTTTTCAATGGCACGGAGGTTGTCGAGTTGGTGGAGGTGTTGTTTGGAGAGCGTGCCTTGGGACATCAGATGGGCGACGCCGATGACGTACTCCGCTTTTTTCGTTGTGAATTGCAAGTCGCGAAGTGCGTCAACCGTCAAATCTGCCACATCGGCCGGCCTTGGAAAAAGCCAATACGTCCGCCCCTCCCACTCGACTTTGCGCCCGTAGGTCTCCACGAAACGCCGCTTGAGCGTGTAGGCAAACGCCAAGTTGATCTGCTGGCCCAGGATCGCCCAACACAGCGCTTCAAACAAATCCGGCACGCCGACGATCCGCAGCCCGTAGTGTTCCTGCACGACCTCGCGCAGAACAGGGTCGTCCTCCGCGAGATCGTAGAACGGTTGCAGGTCACGATCCAGATCAAACCACTCTCGTACATACTGAGCGGTCTGCTCTCGCAGCTCCGGTTCGTTTGGGTTCTTATGTAAAAAGCGGACGAGCAGCCCGGAGTCTGTCGCGCTGTGGCTCACTTCCACCAGCACGTCCTCAGACTCCAGCGGCAACAGTTTGTACACCTTCTCCTCCTCCACATGAAACAAACACTCGTTCGTCGAACGGGTCAGGTACCCAAGAACGGCGGAAAAACGAAATTCCGGCGGTGTCGGGAGCACGAGATGCGTGTGATGATCCTGCCAATGAAGAGTCGTCACAGGGGTTCCTCCTTTGACATTTTTACACAATTCAAACGATAATAGATAAAAAAAGGAGGAGCATATATGAAACTCATTTCAAAATCCATGTTCCGGTTCTGCGCTGTCCTGCTCGCCCTACCGCTTGTGACGCCGACGATCCACTCGGCCTCTGCCAACACGTATTCCGTGCCGAAGTTGCTGATTACCGAGGTGACGCCCGACAGCAAAACGGTAGGCGGCGGGACCGGTACGCCGGATGCGTTTGAGTTTGTAGAACTCTACAATACCACTTCTTCGACGATCAATCTGAAAAACTACCGCATCCTCTACGAAACTCCGACCCAATACGAATGGACGATCACCACCGACAAGTACATCGCGCCCAAAAGCACGTTCATCGTCTGGATCAAATCGGATTCCAGCGCGACGCTCGCCGATTTCAACGCCAACTACGGGACGAGTTTGACGTCCAGCCAAGTCTTCGAAGTCTCGGCGGCCGGCATGGCGAACACCGCTTCGCGCACGCTCTCCATCGCCGCGTCCGACAACGTCAAAATCTCCACGGCCTCCTACGATCCCGAGAACGTCGCCGAAAACATCGGCATCCCGTACCTCTACCCGACCGACGGCACCAACACGATGCGCCTGCTCTCGACCGATGCAAGCAAAGCGTCCCCCGGCTCCGTCTTCGCGGGCCAAGTTCCGCCGTCTGCGTGGGACGATGTCGACCCCGCGACGCCGACAGGAGTGACCGCGAAACCGGGCAGCGGGCAAGTCACTCTGTCTTGGAATGCCAACACCGAATCGGACCTCGCGTTCTACCGCGTGTACGTGGACGGCGTTCACTACCATACCTACCGCAAAGAAACGCGATCCGCCGTCATCACCGGCCTGAATCCCGAGGAAGACCACACCTTCGAAGTCACCGCCGTTGACACCTCCAACAACGCATCCTTGAAAAAAGCGATCAACTCCGCTGCGCTGTCGATCGCCATCACGCAACAATCGGTCGTCGGCACACCCTCCGGCAGTTTCCCGGAGTACACGACGTTCTTCAGCAAAGCGACGGCAGGCCCGATCATTCCGGCGCTCGCCCAAGACTTGACTCCGCAAGGGATGACCTACGTCGCGTCGAAAAACTGGTTCCTCGTCTCCCACTATCGCGAAGACGGCGGCTCCTCGATGATCTCCGTCATTGACGCAAGCACGAACAAACTTCTCAAATCGATGACCCTCTACAACGCAGACAAAACCCCGAGCACCGGACATGTCGGCGGCATCTCGGCAACGGCAACCGACGTCTGGGTGACGGTCGGCTCTTCGATGGCACGCATTCCGCTCACAGACATCGTAAACGTCGCCAACCGTGACCGCGTCTACATCGCAGACAAATTCCCGAGTGTCACCAAAGCCTCTTTTTCCACGGCGGCGAACAACATCCTCTGGGTCGGGGAGTTCTACGAAGACCCGGACTATCTGACCGACACGACGCATTACAAAACCACGCGCACCGGCACGGCGCACCATGCTTGGATGGCGGGCTACAAACTCGACCCGACCACGGGCAAACTCCCGGCGGGCAAATACAGCGGAGGTTCCACTCCGGTTACGCCTGACTACATCCTCTCGATTGCGGATGATATCCAAGGCGCGACGGTGATGTCGGACGGACGTTTCATCTTGAGCACTTCCTACGGCAGAACGAACGACTCGGACCTCTATGTCTATCAAAACGTGCTGAGCCAGTCGCCCCACTACTACTCGACGGTCAACGGCACCTCCGTCCCGTCCTACTTCCTCGACCACAATTCTTGCACCACCGCCCTGACCGCTCCGCCGATGACCGAAGGGCTCGCCAACATGAGCGGCTCTCTCTACGTGCTGTTCGAATCGGGAGCGAGCTCCTACACGTCGGGCGGGAAGTATCCGATTGACAACATCTACAAAGTCAACGTCACCGGCCTCTAAGACCCTGTCCATTCAAAAAAAGACCCGTCCTCCGACAGCAGGAGGCGGGTCTTTTTTTCTATACAGAATTTGCGAAGTTGTGTCATAATAAATAGAGTTTATTTAGATAAAAGGTGGCGTTGAAATCATGCCGTTTCAAAACCTCGTTCCACAAATCGGGGTACAGAAAAAACAAGAACCCACCGTCAACGTCCCCACTTCTCCCGCACACCTTCAACCTTCACGTCTCTCGCAAGGTACGATCTTGCAGTTGCAACGTCTCCACGGCAACCGCGCCGTCTCGCAATGGTTGCAGCGCACGACCGCCATGCAGACGCCGGTCCAAGGGAAGTTCGCCAAACTACCCGACGAACTGTACCAAGATGAAGAAACGAATGACCTATACGAATTCGATCAACCACATCAACACCCCATCACCAAAATCATCACCTACGGACTGCGCCGCATCAAAGACGACTTGTACGTCTATGTCTACGACTCCGGCGAGGTCGTACCGGAAGATGACGCCCAACAAAGACTTCGTCTGAACAAGGACGACGACGCCTCATCCGACGACCACGACGATGACCCGGACGACTTTGTGTATCCGGAGATCAAAGACCTCTCCAACCTCAACGGAATGGAGCTCGATGCTCCCTCGAAGAAAAAAGCCAAAGCCGACCTCAATGCCGAAGACGTCAAAAACCGTGTCAACCGCAAACGAAAAACGAACTTCACCACCCAAGTCAGCCTCCTGCCCAATTCGGAAGGTGATACATCCGCCTCCAAGGAGCCGCTCTACAAATCCAACCAACTCTGGGTCGAAGACCTCCGCATCGGGGACAGCGACCGACCGGACACCCGCTTTGATACTCAAAAGTCACACACCGTCGCGTGGACGCTCGTGCGCGAGGAACTCAAATCCTTGAAGTCGCTCAACCTCCACGACGTCCTCACCTTCCTCGTCCACCGCCAGCGAGAACTGCACAAACTGGCGGACAACATGAAGACCACCCGCGACGAATCCAAGTTATCCGGCAAACAAAAAGTCGAGCTCATGGAGAAAAAGGAAATCGAGAAACTCTCGCTCGAATTAAGTTCGCCGGAGACCTACACAGGTCTTGACCAAGCGGACCACGCCACGACGATCTACGACTGGTCGTTGCGCGTCTCACAGCTGATCAAAGTGTACGTGCAAGCCTACCAACTCAGCAAAGCCGCGACCTACAGCGCCGGTCGTGCGATCGGCCACGGCGAATACTCGGCGCGCGAGCTCTTGCGCGCACATGAAAATTCCCTGCTGGGGGATCAAAAGGACTTCATCAACCCGAAGAACTACGATCCCACTGACTCCGCACCGGCCCGTTTGCAGAAAATCGAGACCGAGATCGCCAATGCGGCGAAAACTTTGCTCGATGTCAAACACAACCTCTCGCTCCCCGACGAAGCGTACAAATTTGCGGTCGGGCATTGGATTGAAGCTCTCTACCTGTCGTTCCCGACCGTCATGTCGAAGTGCAAAGACAAAATTCTGGAGGGCATTGATGTCTCGGACGCCACGAAGAAAAACACCGAAGACATCACCAAGATGCAAAGCAATCCGCGTCTCATCGCGAGCGAGACGTCCACCCTGCGCCAAGACCCCCCTGGCGCTTTGGGCACCGATTTCACTGCCAATGTCGCACTGATCCCGCTCACGGAGGACCCAGATGGTACAGGAAGCGTGAAAGCCCGTTTTGCCCAGAACGATGCAACCGAAGACAGAGAAACAAAAGTTCCGTCCTATCATGCCAAAAGCTTAGGGATCATGAGCTTGCAAATCTCCGACCTGGACCGTCCCGAGACTCGATTCCCCACCCAAATGTCCCATACGGTTGCGTGGACCTTGTTACGTGCCCGCATTCTCTCCTATCAGCGCAAAAATCTTGCGACCCTCCTGCAATTTCTGGGAGACGAGATGGAAAAACTCGCCGCGTTCAGCACAGACGGCGAAAAAGGCGCCTTTTCCCTGCTGGTTGACTCGTTTAAACAGTTGATCGCGTCAAGCAAATCTCAATGGCCGGTCAACGAATGGCAAGTGTTTGCGAGCGATCTCTTGCGCCGGTACGCGGTGATCTACCAAGCGGCCACCAGCACCACGTATGCCGACTCGACGACGTTTGGCAAAGCGGAAGGTCACGGAGAATCCTCCCACATGGCGTTGTTGCGCACCGTCGAAAAAAGCCTTCTCAACAAGGAAGCCCCCGCTTTCTCCGAAGACAAAATTGCAGAGTCTGCCTCCAAACTGCTCGACATCCACCCGGAACCCTCGCTCGATGTTCGCAATGCGAAGGCAGCCTATCACCATTGGTTTCAATCCCTCAAAGATACGTTCCCAAACGTCATGGCATCGTATGAAAAAGCGATCGACACCAAAGCTCTACAAAATGAATTCCCGCAGTCGGTCCAAGACAAGTCCGGTTTCAAAAACATCGAAGCTTGGTTCGCGTCCGCCTAAGAAAAAAAGCTCCCTGCCAACCTCGTGGCAGGGAGCTTTTTTTCCTCATGCTTGGGGAAACAGTTGTATGTACTCGCCATAACCTTCCTTCTCCAAGTCCTGCTTGGGGATGAAGCGAAGAGATGCCGAGTTGATGCAGAACCGCAGCCCGTCCGGACCCGGACCGTCGTCAAAGACATGGCCGAGGTGAGAGTCTGCCTGTTGGGAGCGAACTTCCATGCGCACCATGCCATGCGTTGTGTCCATCTGTCCTTTGACGTTGTTCATGTTCAGCGGCTTGGTGAAGCTCGGCCAACCGCAATCGGAGTCGAACTTGTCCAGCGAGGAAAACAGCGGCTCGCCCGAGACGATGTCCACGTAGATACCCTCGCCCTTGTGATTCCAGAACTCGTTGCGAAACGGCGGTTCGGTGCCGTTCTCTTGCGTGACGGCGTATTGGATCGGGGTCAAGCGCTCACGCAGTTCCCCTTGGTCTTTGCGCATCGACCAATGACGGTCGATAAAAGCGTCTCGTCCCGAGCCGGTACGGTAGCGTTTGTAGTGGGTCGGGTTTTTCTTGTGGTAGCCTTGGTGGTATTCCTCGGCGGGGTAGAAGACGCCCGCGGGCACGATCTGGGTCGCAATCGGCTTGTCAAAACGCCCACTCTCCGCGAGTTCGCGCTTCGACTCCTCCGCCAGTCGCTTCTGTTCTTCGTTGTGGGTAAAAATCGCCGTGCGGTACGACTCCCCACGATCATAAAACTGCCCGCCCGCATCGGTCGGGTCGATCTGACGCCAGAAGAGATCGAGCAGTTTTTGATACGGGAACACTTCCGGATCGAACGTAATCTGCACCGCTTCCGCATGTCCGGTCGTCTCCGAGCAGACTTCTTCGTAGGTTGGGTTTTCGGTGTGTCCCCCCGTGTAGCCGGACACGATCCCGTGAATCCCCGGCATCTCCTCAAACGGTGTCACCATGCACCAGAAGCACCCTCCGGCAAACGTCGCTTTTTCCATCGAAACAACCCCCTTTTCCTATTATTGTAGCATTGTTGGTCCTGTGCATGTATCAGAAAAAGAAGCCTGTCACAACGAGTGTGACAGGCTTTGTACTACGGTAAAATAATTGGCTTGTAAGCAAGAGCCTCATCGACGATCTCTTCTGCTTTAAGTTCCCGTTTATCCCAAAAGATCAAATCACTAACCTCTGGATGCAGTACATTACGTTCAAGCAGTTCGATCATGTTATGAATCTCTTCTTCAGACCCTTCAGCCTTCATGATCCCGATCCATTGCCATGGTGTACCTCCCCGCCCGTTAAAGTAGTCTACTTTAAGGGGCGCAATATACTGGGAATTACAATCCCCAGACAACTAGATTGTTGTGATACTCGAAACGCTCAATACAAATCCCAAAGTCCAATTCCGGATGCACGAGAACGAAATCTCGACGTCCGATGAAAAAGCCTGCGAAGTCCATCAACATTTGGAGGTGTTCCAAGTAATCAGAAACTTTGATTACCACAGCCCCGGAGTCTCGATCTTGAAGGTGAAGCAACACGACGTGTTCGTCCGAAACTTTCCCCAATTGAGAGTTCACTTGTACAAGGGCTTGGTAAGCCTCGTCGTGACCTTTGCCAAGTTGACGAGTCACTGGCAAGGTGGAGAGCAATTGATACAAGGTCTTGCTCAACGTTATCGTCTCGTCGACACTGAGAAAGGAATCGTATGTCACTGACGGAGAAAGGCACGTCAGTTGCCCTGCCAATTCTTTACGTTTGGCTTTGAGCTTTAACTGACGCATCTTTTCTTGCCTGTCCTGACTCATAAACTCACCTCCGCTTCTGTTTTAGATGAAACCGCCAAAGTCTTCCGGAAAATGTCCTTCATATTGTTGATAACGACCTTTATCGAACGGATTCCCTTTTGAATCATCTGCACCGTGGAAATGCGGTCCACGACCCATTTTATCTTCTTCATGCAGAATGATATATTTACTTTTCCCATCCACAAGGAACTCGTAGACGGTACGGTTTTCCGAGGTTCCATCGTAGACGTATCCATGTTTGAGAAATTGTGCAGAAACTGGGATACCAGCTGCACGCTTCGCCTCACGGAACGCTTGTCGACGGGTGACTTGCTGCACGACCTCATCTGCTGCTTTATTCGCTGCAAACAACTGCAGATTCAGTGTGATTCCGCGCTTTACTTCTTGTTTCGCTTCTTCTTTGGCTTCCTGCTTCACAAAGCCGCCGAACAGGGCGAATGCACCTTTGGCAAGGTACTTACCGCCAATCTTGGCGCCAGGAATCGGAATCAAGCCTGTTACAGAACCAATCCCTTCCGCCCAGCGGTCGCCGGTGGAGAGTGTTTGGCCAGTGACATAGTTGGTGCCGTTGAAAGCTTGTTGGAAGCCTTTGATCGTGCCGACCCACGGGATGAAGTCGAGCACGGTGTCGCCTGCTTTGGAAAGCGTCGAGTCGTCGCCGTCGCGGCTGAGTCCGAACGGATCAACGCCCGTGATCGGGTTGCCGTTGACAAAGGCGAAGTGGTTCATCGATTGGCCGTCTACCACATTGCCATTTACTACGTCCCGGTTTACAAATCGCTTGATTTCCGGGCTGTAATAACGAGCACGCATGTAGTACAGACCATTTGGATCCGTCACAACTCCATAACGTCCATTGTACAGGAAATGGTTTTCCGTCGTACCTTGGTGATCCATCAATTCCCCATACGGACCGTACATGTAGGTGTCGGTCAGTTCACCGCTCGCATCGGTCAGCGACGTCGTGCTGCCTCGACGGTCATAATGATAGACGCTGTACGAGCCGTCCACCGCTTCACGTCCCACCAATCCAAGGCCGTAGACGTAGCGTGAGATGATGTTGCCTTGCTCATCGGTTTCCATCAACACTTGCGAATACAGCGATTGAGGGTTGACCACGAAGTTCGTCGTCTTGCCATTGCCGCTGACAGCCGTGCGGATGTTCTCCGCGTTGTACGTATAGGTGTATCCACCCGCTGAAATCAAACGGTTGCGAGCGTCATACTGAAAATCTTGCAACATGCCGTTCATCGGAACGGTGAGCAAATTCCCATCTGCATCGTAGTTTACAGGAAGTCCGTTAAACGTCACAAGTCGGTTGTCCGACGTGTACGTCATCGTCGCATCCACCAACGGAGTCAGCGGTGCCACGTCCGGAGCATCGCCCGCCTACATAAAAAAAGAACCCTGTCGCAGAGACAGAATTCCTTTTACAGCAGGGATAATCTCCCCTATATGTGGAAAACATTGCATCGATGACGATTTTCCAATACTGGGGAAGGGGCTATGTGTCTTGGTCTCCCTTGAAGTCTTGATTCTCGTTGGTTCTTGGATTGCAACGGGCGTTTTGCTCTGGATGTACGTGCCCCAGGATAAACTGCGGGATGCGTGGCTGATTTTTTTGTCCAAGCAGGTCGTGACTTGCAGCGGGGGGTTGTTCGTTGTGGAGATGAGGTGGATTGAATACCCCGTTCGACTGCTCAGCTACGCCAACCGCACGAGTATCACGTTTGAGTTTTACGTGTATCCGGCACTTTGCGTGTTGTTCAACTTGCATTATCCCGAGGGCAAAGGCTTCTGGCGGGAATTGCTTCATTATGTGCTGTACACGTCTGCGATTACCGGAGTGGAGAAAATCTTGGAGAAGTACACCAATCTCATCACCTACGTGAAATGGGAGTGGTATTGGACGTTCCTGTCGATCCTGCTGACATTCTACCTCATTCATCGCTTCTATTTCTGGTATCGCAAGAGTCTCACCACGAGTACGGAGGATGCTCATGTCGGTTGAATTCATGGTCTTGAGTCTGTCTTGGATCATGCTCCCCTTGCTCTGGATGATGGTGCCCAAACAGAAAATCCACCACGCCTTGATTGCCGCGCTGTTTTGTCAGATGCTCGGGTGGGCGATCGATCTGACCGTCGTGCAAATGAGATGGGTGGAATACCCCGTCCGTGAATTTCCGCATGCCACTCGGTTTAATTTTTCGTTGTTCACCCTCTTCTACCCCACGCTGATTATGCTTTTCGTTTTGTATGCACCTCGCTCTCCGAGGAGACAGGCGGGGCATTTCCTCCTGTGCGCGTTGGGGTTGACGTTGTTTGCGGAACTTCTGAGAACGTACACGAATTTGAGTGCGTATCGACACTGGGCTTGGTACTGTTCATTTCTGACGTTTTCGTTGAAAATCTACGCCACGTTTTGGTTCACAAGATGGTTTCAAAAAGGGCTCGTGTCATGACAGCTTCCATACGTCCAAAGAGAGGAGTTTCACCGAGCCGCCCTCTGCAAACAGGTGCACGCCTTGGCTTGCTTCGTTTGGATAGATTCGACCTGTCAGCACGATCACGCCGTCGTTGGCGAAAACTTCAAGTGACGAGCGGTCGACGAACAGGTGGAGACGCAAGGTTTGCTGATCTCGTCCGTGGAGTTGTGCCCGTCGCACGCCTGCAACACCGGCTCCCGAGCGATTGCGGTCGAAGGTCAGGGTTGAAGTTTGCCTGGAGAATGAAACGACCGTCTCCTCCGCTCCCTCCTCAGAACAACGGACTTTGATCCCAAACGTTTCGGCTTCACAGGTGGTCAGGTCGAACTCGGCCAGGACCTCGAAGGCATCGCCTTTCACGCTTTGCAAAACCTGCGTGCCTGACGAGACCTCCACATCTTGCGCGTGAAAACCTTCTCCCCGCAGTGCTTCCAACTCCGGCACCGGCTTCATAAGCAGTCGGTCCTCATCCGTCAACTCCAAAAGTCGCGGAATCGTGAGCGCACCGGCCCAACCGTACTCCTGAGTCGGCATCGCCGATTCCCACATGTCCATCCACCCGATCAGAATTCGCCGACCCTGTTCATCGAGGAAGGTCTGTGCCGCGTAGAAGTCAAAGCCCTTGTCGAGTTCGGTGAAAGCCCCGTGCTCCAAACGCCCCGTCTCGTAGTCCAAATGGCCGACGAGATACCCGGTTTGGTGCAAGTTTTGGTAGAGGTCTCCCTGCGGCTCCATGCCTTGCGGGGAGAACACCAAGACTTCTTTGCCGTTCAGAGAAAAAAGATCGGGACACTCCCACATGTACCCAAGCGTTCCGTCGCTCTCTGCTGCCACGCCCATGTACGACCAGTCCCGCAAATTCTGCGAGCGGTAGAGCACGACTTTTCCGTCGTTGTCTTCCCGGGTGCCCAAGATCATGTACCAGAGATCGCCCTCCTTCCAAACTTTCGGGTCGCGCAGATGGCCCTGACAATCGAACGGGACGTCGGGGACTTGCAACTGCTCTGCGTCTTTGGTAAACGTCACCCCGTCACGGGAGGTTGCCAAGCACTGCTGTTGCCGAAGTTCGGTTTCTTGCTCGTTGGTCCAAACATTTCCGGTGTAGATCAGGGTCAACTCGCCCGCGTCGTTCACCACCGCACATCCGGAAAAACATCCGTCTCGGTCGTACTCTTCGCTGGGTGCCAACGCGATCGGCAGTCGCTCCCAATGAACCAAGTCCTTGCTTCTCACATGCCCCCAATGCATCGGGCCCCACTTCGGGGAGTCGGGGTGATGCTGGTAGAAGACGTGGTACTCCCCTTTGTATTGAATCAATCCGTTGGGGTCGTTGATCCAATTGGCAGGGGCCATGATGTGGTAGGCCAGACGGTGCGAGCCGAGTGTTTTTTGCGCGGCTTGGGTGACTCGGCGTTCTGCGTCTCTTGCTAGGTCTTGATGGCGTTCGTGACGATCCTGACTTTCCTGACGTGACATGGTGGGATTCCTCTCTTCCTGATTTCCTTTAGTTCGCGATGGGCGTTGGGTGGGTGAGGCTTGGGTCTGTTTGGAAGCCGATTTTATCCCCGTATTGGTTTATCAAGTTTGCCTTCGTCTCATCCGTCAAGGACGTGGCGTCGACGATGACTTTGTCTGCGGGTTCGTCGATGGACAGGGCAACCACGTCGTTGCCTTTGGTGAGCAACTTCGGGAGGTCTTGCGAGAGTTGGGATTGTACTTTTTTCAGCTCGGCGACCGGGTACTTGTAGTCGGTTTTGATCAGCAAGGAGTTCGAGGGCAGCGCTTTTTGCAGCCTTTTTGTCAGACGGTCCGTTTTGGCGTCTGTTGTGGAGAGCGCCAAGACGAACTTCGTCCCCTCCTTGTTGTCGATATAAAAAGAGCCGTATGGGTCCAAGTTTCCTACTTCTTCGGAAATGATGTTCTGCGCAATTGGCAGGTAGTTCTGTTCTTGGGTGCAGCCTACTACTAGCATGGACAGGATTGCGAGCATGGCGATCGATTTTTTCATATGCATATCGTATCGACCTGAAACGTCTGCTGTCAATGATTGCCTGTGTGGTAAGATGGGAGGAGCAGGTACATAGGAGAGTGAGGGCAAACAGGTGATGCACTATCTGGCGTTGTTACGAGGGATTAATGTAGGCGGGAATAAAAAGATCAAGATGGCCGAGCTGAAACAACTGCTGGAAACCAACGGGCTTGGACGTGTACAGACGTATATCCAAAGCGGCAACGTTCTGTTCGAATCGGAGGAAGACCCGCTGGCTCTCCAGACGAAAATCGAAACGGAGATCAAAAATGCGTTCGGCTTCTCCGTCGCTGTGATTTTGCGAACTGCGGATGAATTGAAACGCGTGATTGCGGATTGTCCGTACTCTCCGGATTCCTTGGCGGAGGGAGACTCCATCCACGTTACTTTTTTGGGGGAGGAGCCCTCGGAGAAGGACTTGGAAAAACTGTCTGCGGGGGCCAATGAATTCGACGAATACCAGATTCTCGGCCGCGAGATCCACATCTGGTACCGCCAACGAATTCTCGACTCCAAACTCACGAATCAACTGCAAAAACTCAAAGTACCCGCGTCCTCCCGCAACTGGAACACGGTGACGAAACTGGCGGAGATGATGCAAGCGATGGAGGTCTAAAAAAGAATGTCTTGGATCGTGGTGATCCAAGACATTCTTTTTTGGTGCTGCGTACGTTGCACCGAAAGTTGTTGTCATGTCGATTTGCATGGGTACAAGCCCAATTGAGCACCGGAGTGCTTTTTCCAACCGCTTAAAAGGCGTTCGATCATGACCCGCCTCCGAATTTGCGACATCGCGTTTTCGTAGAGTTATTCTATCTTTCTTCTTTACAAAGGGACATATAATCCCCAAAATCAGGGTACTTCTCCCAATTCTTCGCAACATCATCTACTGCTTCACGTTCTTCAACTTCTCCAGTTTTGAGATTCCTTTTTTCCATAACGATATGTCCATTGCTTTGGTACCCCAAAATCAAAGTGTCTGTTTCTACGTCCGTTTCGCCTTCATACTCCCAGAACATCACCGTCTTCAAAAATAGATCATCGCCAGCCTGCACTTCAAAATCATAATGTAGGTACTTACGGAGAAGTTCATCTAAAAAACTCACCGATACCCAACTATCCGTCAAGTTCACGATATACTTGGGCTTATCACCTTCACAATACACAGCGGTATACGATTCCCGCTTACTATGATGCAATTTCGCGCTACTTTCGTCGAGGATGTTCCAAGGCTTCTTTCTTATGCTTGACCATTTGTCGCAGTAAAAGAGTTTCATCAGTTGTACACCTTCCCATTAATATCACGTATTATGATAAACCTTTTGGTTGCTTCATCTAGTATTTTTTGAGGTATTGCTTGGAATTGTATTGGGACTTCTAACACCAATTCACCCTCTAAGCGACCACCTTTGAGTGCGTTTGGATTGAATCTTCCATCCGTTATTTTTGCACCGGAAGAATACTTTTTCGTAAACTCAGACAAGTAACTGAACGCTGTTTTTTCTTGGATTTCTGCAAGTTGAGTATATTTCCTAGAGACAATTTCCTTTCCTGGAACATAGGAATCCACGACATATTTTTGCCCGTCAACTACTACTTCTACTTCATTATACGGATAGCGCGGTCGATTTTCCTTATTAAAAGTATTTCCAGCATCCCATTGTTTCTTTAACCAGTCAGGGAGAGGTTTCTTTGCCGAGGCAGTACTTTCACTGTTCTTCGTAGAGGATGATTCTCCCGGTCCCACAGACTCGGACTGAGACTTCCTCGCCTCCATCAAGGCTTGGTCTTGCTTCAGATTGCTATACCCCTTATACGCAATCCCCGCTCCATAACCGGCTTCGGCGACACCAGCGACTGCTACTCCGGCTCCGGCGACGGCACCGACGCCTGTCCAGGAGAGGAGGACTCCGCCGGCCGCTCCTCCGGCTGCTACGAGGAGGCCGTCAAGGGCGGTGACCACGCCGATTCCTGTCGAGAGGTAGTCCCCGAAGATTTTTCCTTCCATATACTCATCGCTTCGCAGGTCCGCCTCATCATCGACCGCCCATTCCAACAGCCCCCACGAACTCGAAGAGGCAATCGAGTACACGGCACCGCTGACGAAATCCATCGCTTTTTCCCACCAAGGATGCACTTTCGGTGTAGAACTTGCACTAGCAGACGAATGATTCTGCACGGCATGTAAAAACAGCGAGTTCATCACCGACTCGATCTCTCGAAACGCAGATGCGGCCCGCTCGTCGTCCGCACGAGCCTCCATCTCCGCCGCGTAATACAAATCATGCGCACGCTGGCGGTAGTAATGGGCTTCACTCTCGTAATTCGGGTCTGAGGAGTTGAGACTTTGCAACTGCCACTCGACCTGCTGGGCTTGACGCTTGAGTTCTTGCACGTGGTCGTTCCGGTTCGCCAGCGTTTGAAGCTCGCTCGCCGTTCGCTCCAGAGCACCTGCCAACTGCTGCATGTCCTGCGCCATCTGCTCGTGAACATAGCAAAAGCTCTGCGCCGCGTCCCCTTTCCAGTACTGCAAGAGATGTTGCGCAGAATTGCTGTATCGCTTGGCCTGCCCTCTCATCTCGTTGGCACATGCACCAAACTGGTGTGCCGCATATCGTAGGTTATAAGAATCCGCATGAAACACGAGTACGTACACCCTTTTTCTCTCATCATACCAAATTGGAAAATACATGCACAGTAGACGATTCACATGGTACGATGACGGTACACAGACCCATTTACACAGGAGGGAATCTCCCCTTGAAAATAATAGTGCTCATCGCGGACGACAACTCCTTCACTCGGGAAGGCATGAAGATCATCCTGACGCGTTTGCGCTGGCGGAGACGTATCGGTTCAGCCGGAACAATGATACGCGGAAGTTTGTGTGAGGTGGGGAAGTTTTTTATGCTATACTTGTGGTGGAATTGGAATTTTTAGTAAATGAATAGATGAGGAGGCCAAGAGAATGTCAGGAATCAATGTCGAGATCCCGGCAATTATCAGCGTTGTCATTTTTCTAGTGGTCGCAATTTTTCAACTGTTACTCACCTTCGGTGCTCCCCTCGGCGAGGCCAGTTGGGGCGGGAAGCACAAGGGCGTTTTACCTGCAAATCTCCGATTCGCGAGTCTGGTTGGGGCGGTGTTGCTTGTTTGTATGGCATTGGTGGTGCTCGGGGATACAGACGTGATTTCTGTAGGGTTCCGGCCGCCTCATCTCTTGCTCTGGGTGATCACAGGGTTCATGGCGTTAAACACCCTAGGGAATCTCGCGTCGAAAAGTAAGTATGAGAAGATCATCATGACCCCGCTGACGGGAGTTGCGTTTGTGTCTTGTTTGCTGCTCTCCATTCATTGAGAGAACATAGAACGAAAAAGCCCTCGTGTCATTGGACATAGAGGGCTTTGTTCTACATCACCGAGCTTGGCTTGCTTGGTTTACATGGCCCGTAGTACTGCTACAGGACTTGTTGCAAAAACTTTTTCGTCCGCTCCTTCCGCGGCGAGTTGAATACCTGTTCGGGCGTGCCTTGTTCGACGAGACGACCATGGTCCATCACCACCACTTTGTCGGCCACTTCACGGGCGAACCCCATTTCATGTGTCACGACGATCATCGTCATGCCTTGATCGGCTAACTCTTTCATCACTTGCAAAACTTCGTTCACCAACTCGGGGTCGAGCGCAGAGGTTGGCTCATCGAACAACAGAGCATCGGGCTTCATCGCAAGTGCGCGGGCAATCGCCACGCGCTGCTTCTGCCCTCCGGACAATTGACTCGGATAGGCGTTCGCTTTGTCGGACAACCCGACCTGATCAAGCAATTCGCGGGCCCATTGCTCCGCCTCTTGCCGCGCTTGTTTTTTGACATATACAGGAGCTTCCATAATGTTCTCCAGTGCCGTTTTGTGCGGGAACAAGTGGAACTGTTGGAAGACCATGCCCAGATGTTGCCTGACCTCATTCAAATTGTCTTTGCGAGGGTTCACAAGTCCATCGTTTAACCAGATTTCCCCCTCTTGCACCTCTTCTAAAAAATTCAAGCAACGCAACAGCGTGCTTTTTCCAGAGCCGGAGGGTCCGATCAAGACCACCACTTCATTTTTTTTGACATGCAGGTCGATCCCGCGCAATACGTTCACGTCCCCGAATTTCTTATGCAAATTACGCACCCGGATCATGACACGCTTCCCCCTCGTACATCCAATTTTCGTTCCATCCGATGGACCAAGTAGGAGATTGCCAGCACAAGCACCAGATAATACAAACCGACCGCCATATACGTATCCAATTGCCTGAAGTTCGAAGCTGCTTCGCTCAGCGCAGTCCCCCACAAGTCGGACATACCGACGTAGGCCACCAACGATGAATCCTTGAGCCCGATAATAAACTGGTTACCAAGAGACGGAAGTGCCCGGCGAAACGCTTGTGGCAAGACGATGCGACGCATCGCCAACGGAGTATTCATCCCCAGAGAGCGAGCCGCTTCCATTTGTCCGCGATCAATCGACTGAATCGAACCGCGAAAAATTTCAGCGATGTACGCACCGCTGTGAATCCCCAGCGCCCATACTCCTGCCCAAAACGGGGAGAGGACAATCAACGACGAAATCCCAAAATACAGGATCGCAATCTGGACAATCAGCGGTGTTCCCCGAATCACCGCAATGTAGACATTGGCGAGAACTTGCAGCACGCGCAGAGAAGAAAGTCGGAAAAAAGCAAACAAAAGACCGATCACACATCCGATCAAAAGCGACATGGCAGTCAAGCGCAACGTGAGCAACATCGCTTGCAAAAACAAACCGGACGATGATTGCAAGATTTCAAACAACGAACATCCCTCCGTTTCCAAAAGAGTAGGACGCCAAATCCAGATCCGGCGTCCAATCAGTAGTAGGAATTAGTGCTGGGTATCGCTTTGGCCGAGGATGTTGCGGCCGAACCATTTCTGGCTTATTTTCTCGTAGGTCCCGTCCTTCTCGATTTCCTGAAGGGCCTTGTTCAGTTTGTCTCGCAGTTCTTGGTCCCCTTTTCGAACGGCGATCCCTTGGTCATCATGAGTCAACGGTTCCCCCACCGGCTTGATTTTCAACACGCCTTCCTTGATCCCGCGGAAACCAACCATTTGATCGGTGATGACCACATCCAATCGTTTCGTTGGCAAGTCCATCAAAGCTGTCAGGTCGCTGTCGTACGTGGACACGTGATCGCTGTACTGTTCGGCCAAAGTTTTGTACGTACTCGCCTTGACCACCCCGATGCGCTTGCCTTGGAGGTCGGTCGGAGTTTGTACATCGTTGCTGTCGGATCGCACGAAAATCTGCGCACCCGAACGGTAATACGGGTCGGTGAAGTCCACCGCTTTTTCCCGTTCCTTGGTGATGGTCATACTGCCGAGGATCGCGTCGTATTTTTTGGCCTGCAAGCCTTGAATCAACGTTTCCCAGGGGTTGGTCACCGGCTCCGGCTTCATGCCCATCTTATCCGCCAGCGCTTGCCCGATCTCGACGTCAAACCCTTGCAAGTTGCCATTTTCTTTGAAATTAAACGGTTTGTACAACCCGCTCATCGCATAGTGAAACACCGGTTTTTCATCCGCTTGCTCCGCAGTGGCGGAGGTCGCCGTGTCTTTGGTGCCGCACCCGCTGACGACAAGTGTCAACAAAAGTGCAGCGCCAAACGATCCCATCCCCCAAGTCTTCATGACCAAGCCCCCTTTGTTTTCTTGAGAACTTTGCCCCATACGTTCATGTCTTCAAAGTTGCCACAGATGTGACAATTGTTGACGAGACGACCGCCGTATCGATAGCCCTCTTGGTGCAGAGCTGCATTCATTCCGAAGGAACGGGCCCGTGCGATGCTGAACGCGTTCACGATGTTGCGCTCGATCAAACGATCTTCCAAATGGCGCAAGAGGTGGCGCATCAGACCCCGTCCACGATACGCATCATCTGTCGCGCAATTCGTCATCTCGGCGTTGCGGTACTCCGCGTCGATTTCAGCAGCGGCTGCCGACACGATCTCGCCGTTCACTTCGATCACAGAAAACGGATTGACCACCAGCGACTTTTTCAAGTAAGCCGGTTCGGTCAAAGGGCTTGGATAACTGGCAAAGACCTTCCGATAGAGGGCTGCCAGTTGAGGAATATCGCGTGCCGTCGCTTGGCGAACTTGAAATGGCACGCTCAGAGGAGGAAGGGAGTGCCCCTCTGTCCGTAGTACGTCTTCGAGTAACGAGTCTTCCTTGACCCAATGAGCCGCCTCCCTTCTTTCAGACGTTAAAAAGCGGCTCATATAATACACGGGGCCATCTTGCCAATACTGATCGACCGTCGCTTCCAAGACAAATCCTTGCTGCATCAGGAAACGCACTTCTTGCTCTCTGGACAGCAGGACGACTTTTTGAAACGGTTGTGCTTGCATCTCTTTGTGCATCCGACGTTTAAGTGCCGGCCACATGTCCGTGCGAAAGTTTCGGATCAAAATTCGCTGGTTCAAGGCATCGACCGTTACGGTCGGCTCTTGGACGAGCGGCATTTGACGCAACGCTTTTTCCGGTTTAGCCACGTCGTTCCCCCCTTTTCAGGCCGATTGGCTCCAAGGCGAGTTGACGGTCATTGAGCAACGCCGCGATTCCGATCTCCTCCTCTTGCGATCCATGATGATCATGTGTGCAAGTCGGCGGACATCCGGAGTCTTCGTAAGTCGGTTCGTGATACGTGCTGATCACGCCTTCGAAATTGCGGAGCACGATCTTGGCGTGCCCTTGCGAGATGACGTAGTTCGGCATGACCGGAATCTTGCCTCCGCCGCCCGGTGCATCGACAACATACGTAGGGACGGCGTACCCGGACGTGTGTCCGCGCAACTGTTCCATAATTTCTAAACCTTTGGCGACGGTCGTACGGAAATGCTGAATGCCTTCGGACAGATCGCATTGGTAGATGTAGTACGGACGGACTCGGTGTCGAACACAACGATGTAGCAAGTCTTTCATCACATGCACACAGTCGTTCACACCGCGCATCAGCACCGATTGGTTTCCAAGCGGTATGCCGGCATCTACGATTTTTTCACACGCTTCAATCGCCTCGGATGTGAATTCGGCAGGATGATTGAAATGCGTGTTGATCCAGACCGGATGGTACTTCCGCAACATCTGCACGAGGTCGTCGGTGATTCGCTGCGGGAAAACGACGGGGGCTCGTGTGCCGATCCGAATGATTTCCACATGCGGGATGGCTCGCAGTTCCGAGATGATGTATTCCAACGTGCGGTCGTTTACCAGCAGACCGTCCCCACCGGAGAGCAAAACATCCCGAATCTTCGGTGTATTGCGAATATATTCAATTGCTTTGTCGAGCTGTTGCTTCGGCACCGAATGCCCGACTTGCCCGGAGAATCGGCGACGTGTACAGTGTCTGCAATACATGGAGCATTGGTTGGTGATCAAAAAGAGAACTCGATCGGGGTAGCGATGGGTCAGACCGGGAGCTGGAGAATCCTCATCTTCATGCAAGGGGTCTGCCATGTCCCAAGGCGTTCGTTCAATCTCGTGGGAGATTGGAACCGCTTGGAGACGAATCGGACAATTCGGATCGTCCGGGTCCATCATCATCGCATAGTAGGGGGTGATGCGTAGGGGGATGGAATCATTGACGTGCGCGATCCCGACTCGTTCTTCTTCAGTCAGGGGAATCACCTGTTCCAACTGTTCCAAGGTATTGATCGTATGGGTAAGTTGCCACATCCAATCGTTCCACTCGTCGTCAGTCACGTCTTTCCATAGGGGGATGTCACGATAATGCCGTTTGTTCACAACAGGATGGGTTCGTACGATACCTTTGCTGTTCATTCTTACCTCCCTCATAAATCTCGTCTTGATAAAGTTCAAAATTCTTTGCTACTTAATCGTACCGAAACCTAGCTTGTCTGGGCAATGTGGCTCAGATAGAGTGAGTCCCCCTGACTCGGGAGGAGGCAGGGTCAGGGGGAGTGACCTTGGATTTATAGCTAATTCTTCCCATATCCTGCCGATTCGTACAGAGGTTGACACAGATTCGGAGCTGTTTAGCGTGTGGGGAAATGAAGTAAAGTGAGGCTTACCTACAGTTTCGGGATCTGAATCGACTTACTTTTCTACTTACTGCTCCCCTTAGGCACACCACTCACGTTCCTCCAACATGCCTCCGCTGACGGGGACGGGGAGCTGGTTCGAAGACCGAAGAGACCGCAATAAGTTCAGCGGGTTTAAGCAGACCTGTTTTTGAACAAGTAGAACTCAAAAAAGATGCACCCCATTTCACGGGCGCATCTTTTTTCATTTTTACTTCCCATTGTCCGCGCGAACCTGCTCAAACCACTCTGAAACAATGTCGTCTGCAGTTTTGTCAGGGTCGGGAGTATAAACTAAATCATACTTGTACTCTGCCACCAGTTTATTTTTTTCTACATCATACACAAGCTTCATTTCCGTTGGCATCTCACGACTGTATTTCTTGCACAAATTTATCAAACCTAAGATATTATCATTGATCACCCTCACAACGCCACGTTGCCTTTCTACGGATGTGTCATATGCAAAGTTTGCGTTTTGAGTCAGGGCATCATTAAGCTTATTCTTCTTAACGATTTGCCCATTAATACAATAGAAGAAGTTACTCGAAATCATCCCTTCTTCGTGCGAGCAATAAATATAAATTTTATCTGCTCGGTCACGAACGTATTCCAAGCAGATCGAAACCATATCCGCCTGTAATTCACTGAAAGTATCCTCGAAAATTTTCTGCATCTACTTCCCTCCTAATTGATGATCATTTTTTCAAAATAATCCCCATCTATCTCATATTGCACTTTAAACCTAGATGGCCTCACATTATCTTCTGTATATTCTACCAGCACGTTAACTTTCACCTGTTTCCCATCTTTTATCGCGTTTGCCCACTGATTTTCTAATCTTTTGTATTGGCTTAAATTAACACTGCTAGATTGAGAAACTAAATTATCCAACTCTGGCGAACCACCAAATCGATCCCCGGCAAGATGTCCTGCATGATCCCCCTCTTTTTTCCCTGGTGTATTGGGGTTATGATCAAGCCGGTTTTCTCTTTTGGTCAACTGTAAGTCGCCAGCCTCAAACTTACTGAGCCTTCCCAATTCATCAGTCTCATAAAAATAATCATATTCCCCTGCTCGATATTGGATATTCGGTTTTAAATTACCACTTTCATCAAATGGCACATCTTCAAAGGTTTCCTCACTTGGCTTGCTTGGTTTTGGTGTCGAATCTCCGGTCGAAGAAGGCTTCGATTCAGACCTACGAGCCTCCATCATCGCTTTGTCATTTTGAAGGTTCGTGTACCCTTTTACAGCCACTCCGGCACCATAGGCAGACTCCGCGACACCGACTACTGAAATTCCGGCTCCAGCGACAAGACCTACGCCTGTCCAAGAAAAAAGAGCACCACCAACCGCTCCTCCAGCCGCCACGAGTAAACCATCTATTGCCGTTACTACTCCGAGCCCCGTTGAAAGATAGTCCCCGAAGATCTTGCCTTCTACATACTCATCACTTCGGAGATCGGCATCATCATCGACTGCGAGCTCCAACAACCCCCACGATTCCGAGGCCGCGACTGAGTATACAGCACCGCTCAGGAAGTCCATCGCTTTTTCCCACCAATGACGTTCCTTCAGTGCAGAATTGACTGGTTGGTGAAAGTGAACAGCCGTTACGAAGAGTGAGTTCGTGACTGACTCAATCTCTCGAAATGCACTCACTGCTCTCTCTTCCGCCACACGGGCTTCCATCTCAGCCGCATAATAAAGGTCATGCGCGCGCTGGCGTATGCTGGAAGCTTGACTCCCATAGTGTGGGTCTGAAGAATCGAGATACTCCAACTGCCATTCAACCTGCTGAGCCTGCCTCTTCAACTCTTGAATATGGTCGTTCCGGCTGGCTAGTGTTTGGAGTTCACTTCCCGTTCGCTCCAAAGCATCCGCCAATTTTTGCAAATCCACCGCCATCTGTTCATGGACGTGGCTGAAATTTTGAGCAGCCTGTCCTTTCCAATAGTGTAAAAGATTCTGCGCTGAATCGCTATACCGTTTTGCCAGCCCTCTCATTGCATCAGCGCCTGCAATAAATTGGTGTGCTGAATATCGAAGGTTGTATGAATCCGCTAGACGAAGCGCTTGCAAAGGGTGTGATGATGGATACTCCACCTGCCACAGGTAGCACTCGGGTCGAAATATTTCATTATTCTTGTTGATACTAAAATAATAATGATAGAATCAATTATCATCAAAAAAAGCGGAGGTGCTGATTCTGGCTACGTATAAGCAAATTCAATCATTTGTAAAACAGAAATACGGCTACGTTCCAAAACCGTGTTGGATTGCTCATATGAAAGAAGTTTGTGGGCTTCCCCTAAGATTGTCACCGAATAGAATCTCTCCCAGTTCAAGGGTCCATCCTTGTCCGATCGAGAAACAAGATGCATTAAAAGAAACCTTCCTTCATTTCAAAATGATTTGAGGCAAGACACCAAGCCTTGCTCTTAGATTCTTGACATCGTAATCCTCACCACTGTACTTGTTGCGGGGATATTTCATACGTAACCGTGGTACAATTACCCAGAATGAGCACAGCAAGATAGAGAGGAGACACGATGACAATGGGTCAAGAAAGTATAAAAACAGGATGGAACTTTGACAACAGCTATGCACGACTTCCGCAAACCTTTTTTACCAGCCACAACCCAACCCCTGTACGCGCGCCAAAGTTGGTCATTCTCAATCATCCATTGGCAACATCTCTGGGTTTAGACATACAGGCTCTGCAAAGCGAAGATGGGGTCGCCGTGTTCGCCGGCGACCGAGTTCCCGAAGGTTCCGCACCACTTGCGCAAGCGTATGCGGGGCATCAATTCGGTCATTTTACGAAGTTAGGGGACGGCAGGGCTCTGCTGATCAGCGAACAGATCACGCCTGCAGGTGAGCGGTTTGACATCCAGCTCAAAGGTGGCGGATGGACGCCCTACTCGCGTGGAGGTGACGGTCGAGCGGCACTTGGGCCGATGTTGCGCGAATACATCATCAGCGAAGCCATGCATGCGCTTGGCATTCCGACCACCCGCAGTCTCGCAGTAGTAGCAACTGGTGAGAAAGTCATCCGCGAAACCTACCTGCCCGGTGCCGTTCTGACCCGTGTTGCTTCGAGCCATCTGCGTGTCGGAACCTTCCAATACGCTGCCAAATGGGGCACTGTCGAGGAGCTCCGGACCCTTGCGGATTATGCTGTTCAACGTCACTATCCGGAAGCCGCAGATGCTGAGAACCGCTATCTCGCCTTGCTTCAAGCCGTCATCAAGCGTCAAGCCGCACTGATTGCGAAGTGGCAACTGGTTGGCTTTATCCACGGCGTGATGAACACCGACAACATGACCATCAGTGGGGAAACCATCGATTACGGTCCGTGCGCCTTCATGGATGCCTATGACCCGGCGACGGTCTTCAGTTCCATCGACGTGCAAGGCCGCTATGCGTATGGCAATCAGCCGTATATCGGCGGGTGGAATCTGGCGCGTTTTGCGGAGACTCTCTTGCCGTTACTGCATGACGAGGAGGAGCAAGCGATCCAAATCGCCCAGGCTGCGATTGCCGAGTACAATGAGTTGTATCAACGGAATTGGTTTGCGGGAATGCGCGCCAAACTGGGGCTCTTTACCGAAGAGAAAGAGGATGAGTCCCTTTTTGAAAACCTGCTCAGCATGATGCAGACGCACCGTGCGGACTATACCAATACCTTCCGTGCCTTAACGTTTGGTACGCTGGAGGACACCGCCCTTTTTGGAACCCCGGAATTTACGCAGTGGCATGAGCAATGGCAGGCGCGACTCGACAGACAGCAGGAATCGAAAGCCGATTCCCAAGAGTTGATGCGCAACAGCAACCCTGCGGTCATCCCACGCAACCACCGAGTCGAAGCGGCTCTTGCAAGCGCCTCGGAACACGGAGACTACAGCGTGATGGAAAAACTTCTTGCTGTTCTCGCAACCCCCTTCGCGCACACCCCCGAACAGGCGGATTACACCGAACTGCCTGCGCCGTCAGACCGTCCGTACCGAACATTTTGCGGGACTTAATACGTACGAAAAAACGCGCCCAAGAGGACGCGTTTTTTTTATAAAAGTTTGGTCACACGGATGGTATAATACGCTCATCGCAAAACGTTTCCATCGGCTACTTTTTATGAAGGAGATATAGAATATTGACTCCCAAAAACGCAGAAAACGACCCTCTCGACATGACTAAATCTTCTATCCCCACAACCCTAATCGCAAAACTTCGTTCCGCCGGCTGTGTCTTTGCCGAGGAGGAGGCTGAACTGCTCGTCTCCACTGCTCAGACACAGACCGAGCTCGATGAAATGGTAGACAAGCGAGTCGCCGGATTGCCCCTTGAACACATCGTCGGTTGGGCGGATTTTTACGGATTGCGAATCTCTGTGGAATCAGGAGTCTTCGTCCCCCGCCGCCGAACCGAGTTCCTCGCCAGCCAAGTGATCCAACTCTCCCGCCAAACTGCCAACCCTGTCGTCGTAGAACTTTGTTGCGGCACTGGCGCGGTGGCAGCGGTACTGGCCGCAAGCCTAAACAACGTCGAATTGTACGCCGCAGATATCGACCCGGCTGCGGTCCGGTGTGCCCGTCGCAACATCGACGCCAATGGTCACGTATTCGAAGGTGACCTCTACGACCCATTGCCCGCCACATTGCAAGGCCGTGTCAACGTACTGATCGCAAACGCCCCCTATGTTCCCACCGAGGCGATTGAATTGATGCCTCCGGAGGCGCGCATTTATGAGGCACGAGTAGCTCTCGACGGAGGCACAGACGGACTTGACATCCAACGACGTGTAGCCGCCGCCGCACCACTCTGGCTGGCACCGGGCGGTCACTTGCTGGTCGAAACCAGTGAGCGGCAAGCACCGCTAACTCTCGAAATCTTCGCTACCAACGGTCTCATCCCGCAAGTGATCACCTCCGATGAACTGGACGCAACCGTCGTCATCGGAACCAAACCGCCCTGTGACACTCCCACCAACTAGAAGAGCAAGAAACAGGACGAATTCGAATCTCTCCCTTGCTATAGTAGGTCTATCACTCACGAGGGGGTAGCACCATGGCGACGATCAACCTTTCCTTCGAAGAAATGTGGGAGAAAATCATCGCGTGTGACAGCGCCTACGATGGTTTGTTCTACACAGCGGTAAAAACGACAAAAATTTATTGTCGCCCTTCCTGCAAAGCCAGAAAGCCCAAACAAGTCAACGTCACCTTCTATCTCACCATGCCCGAAGTAGAAGCGGCTGGTTACCGACCTTGTAAAAGATGCCAGCCGGAGCGAGACCGCTCCCCTCAGATGGACCTGATCACAAACGTCATGGCATTCTTGGTCGAGCATCACAAACAAAAGCTGGTCTTACCAGACATCGCGAAGCAAACGGGTGTCAGTCCTTTTTATCTGGAAAGACTGTTCAAACAGATGACCGCCGAAACACCTCGTACATATTTAGAAAAAATCCGAGTCGACAAAGCGGCCCATCTTCTCGCCCACTCCGAAAAAACGAACCTCGAAATTTGCTACGAAGTGGGATTCCAAAGCCCTTCGAATTTTTATCGAGCATTTCGTAGAATCAAACAATGCTCCCCCAGTGAATATCGGCTGATGGCCCATACGAATCCGAAGAGGTAAGCATCCTACACGAGTTCGAGACGCATCACGACTCGGCGTGTGGTGGGTCTGGTTACCTCCCGGAAACCGGCTGCAACAAAGGCTTTGTGACTCCCGACATGAAGCTCACCCCAAGTGATTTCTTCTCCCTGCACGGTGACCATCGGATACCCTTCAATGGCACGGGCACCTTGCTTCTGAGCAAAGTCTACGGCAGCTCGCGTGAGGGCGTAAGTAATCCCGCGCCGACGATAGCCCTTGCGCACGACGAAGCACGTGATGGTCCATACGCCTTTGTCGGACTTGTCCTCGTCCCGTTCCGCCCACGGAACTCGGCTCTTCAGTAGATTGGGGTAGGCGATCCTGGGCTCAACCGCACACCATCCGACCGGTTGACCGTCCAGGTACGCGACAAGTCCGCTGGTTGTGCTCGACTCCGGCTCCCCGCAATTGCTCTCTGCGCGAAGCAAGAAGGCACGCTCGTCATCTTCCACCTCGCGCCACTTCGAAGCAGGGATTTTGAACCTCTGGCAATAGCACCGTCCCCCGTGGCACCGAGCCGAGCCGAGCACGGCGTCCAAGTCGTCCCAGGACGCATCATTGGCGGGCACGACCGAGATTTCCAAATTGGATTCTCTATTTGTAGTCAATGGCTGATCCTCCACACTTCAATTTCTGACTCAACTATTCGCCAAACGTCCGACGACTCCTCTGAAAGTCTTTTTACAAAAAAAACAGCCTGTCCCGAATCCTACTGATCCGGCAGGCTGTTTTTTTCGTATCATCCTGTACTACCCACTCGTGTCTTGTTAATAAAATGGAGAAGTTCGTCACACTTCTCAACCGGAAGCGGGGGAGAGAACAGATACCCTTGCATCTGGTCACAGCCGCGCTCCATGAGATACCCCAACTGCTCCTCCGTCTCGACACCCTCCGCGATGACATGGAGATTCAAACTGTGCGCCATCGCGATGACCGAGGCCACGATTGAAGCATCGTCCTCGTCCGTGGTGATATCGCGCACGAACGAACGGTCGATTTTCAACATGTGGATCGGGAAGTGCTTGAGGTAGCTCAACGACGAATACCCCGTCCCGAAGTCGTCCAGCGAAATCTGGATGCCCAACTGCTTCAACCCGTGCATCGTCGAAATCGCGCGGTCGACATTGTGCATCGTCGTGCTCTCGGTGATCTCCAAATCCAAGCAATGCGCGTCGAGTTCCGTCTCCCGCAACACCCGTGCCACCGTCTCTACGAGATCGTCGCTCTGAAACTGCCGAGCGGACAAGTTCACGGCCGCCCGCAGATTCGGGAACACACGCTGCCAACTCTTCACCTGCTCGCACGACTTTCGCAACACCCACTCGCCGATCGGGACGATCAGGCCGCTCTCTTCCGCTAAAGGGATAAACTCCGCAGGCGAAACCATCCCCCGCGTCGGGTGTTGCCAGCGAACCAACGCTTCCAACCCGAATACGATCCCCGTGGACGAGTTGACCTGCGGCTGGTAGTAGACGACGAATTCCTCACGCTCCAACGCTTTGCGCAAGTCGTGCTCCAACGCCAGTCGCTCCGTCACCTGCTTGTTCATCGCCGATTGGAACAGTTGGTAGTTGTTCCGCCCGTTCTCCTTGGCCCGATACATCGCCGTATCTGCATGGCGCACCAACTGCTCCGCCCCGGACCCGTCGTTCGGGTAGAGCGAGATGCCGATGCTTGACGTGATGAAAATCTCGTTGCCATCCAACACGAACGGTCGTTGCAACGTCTGAATCACTTGCTGCGCCGCTTCGGTCACCTCTTGGACATCCTTGACATTCGGGAGCAACGCCGTGAATTCATCCCCGGAAATGCGGGAAAAAATCGCATCCGCCTCCACCGTCGTCATCAACCGTTCCGAAACCGCCTGCAACAACCTGTCGCCGATGCCGTGCCCGAACGTATCGTTGATGAACTTAAAGCGGTCGAGGTCAAAAAACATCACCGCCAGCATCTGCCCGCGCGTTCTCGCCCGCTCCAACTCCTGATCCAAACGCTGTTCAAACAACACGCGGTTCGGCAAGTCGGTCAACACATCGTAGAACGCCATCTTGCGCACCCGTTCATCTGCCAGTTTTTGCTTCGTAATGTCCTTGCCGATCCCGTAGACACCCACGATCTCACCGTTGATGTACATCGGAACGAACTTGACTAAAAAGTCGTTGCAACCTCCATCGGGTTTCAAGGTTCGGCACTCAAACTCCGTCGCTTCGCCCTGAACCGCACTTCGGAAATTCTGAACGACCAACTCGATGTCTTCCGGCACGATGATGTTCGCATAGCCCTTGCTCTGCAACGCTTCCAAACTGTAGCCCATCACGCGTTCACAAGCCGGATTCGACGTCAAGAAGCGGCCGTCAATGTCCATCGTATAGACGGCGTCTTGGTTATGTTCAAACAGTGAGCGATAGAGTTGCTCCTTGTCCTTGAGTCGCTGTTCGGTGACCCGTTGTTCGCCAATGATCTTCACGACATAGAACACGGCGAGCGTCGTGAAGACACTGTCCATCAACCAATACGTGTCCGTCTTGCTCCCCGTCCACCGCCAAGCATCTCCCAAATACCAAACGAACAGCAGGTACAGTTGGTAGACCAACACCGAGCCCACCGCAGTCGCGACCGTAACCAACCGCCAATCTCGGAACCTGCGCACGGCGGAAATCGTCCAGACCGTCGCCACACTTCGTATCAATATGGAGAGCATGTAATACAGACTCATGAAGTCACCCCCCGCCCCTTGTATGATCGATCGCAATCGCGTCTTTTTCATTCGAATTCTTTTGCACTTACTTTCGACGTGATTCTTGTCGTTTCCTGTCTATTGCGAACAATTCTTTCCTTCGATGCAACTAAAATTCTTCAATAGGGGTATGAAATATCAGGTATACAAAAAAGAAGTATTCAGTATACAATACCTATACAAAACAAAAACAAATTTCTTCAGGGGGTCCACCGATCATGATTCAGCAAAAAAACCGCCTGATGCTCTGGCTCGCAACGGGAACCGTCGCGCTTTCGTTCCTCGTCCATGTTCTGCAACGCTCTCTTCACTTGTTCTCGCACTCCATGAGTTCGATGGACAACATGGTCTCCCACGCCGCCCCGTCTCAGGTCCTATTAAATGTAGTGCTCGCCTTGCCCGTACTTTTGTTGCTCACCGCCATCGTGGCATTTGTCAGACAGCAAGACCACAAGTTGCTCCCGCTCCTCATCATGCTCACCCTGACTTTCGCCAGCTTCTCGATCATCGCCGGCGGCGGCGGTACCGTGGAATTTCATTTCTCCATCTTCATGGTGATCGCATTCCTCGCCTTTTACGAAAGCGTTCCGCTGCTGCTCGCGATGACCGTCCTGTTCGCCCTGCAACATGTGCTCGGCTTCTTCGTCGTCCCGGAATTGGTCTTCGGCGTACCTACCTATTCGTTCACTATGCTCTGCACGCACGCCGTCTTTCTCGTGCTGACCTCCGGAGCCACTTCCTGGCTGCTTTTGCAAAAACAAAAACTAACCCTCCAACTCGAAGCGGAAAAAGCCGCCCAAGCCGCCACCCTGCAAAACGCATGGAGCAGCGTCCGCACACTCTCCACCGATTTGGAGCACATGTCTGGCGTCGTCTCCTTGCAATCGGACGACGTCATCCAGTCCAGCGAAGAGATGTTGCAAGCGGTGTCGCAAATTTCCGATGGACTGGAAACTTCCAGCCATTCGATCGCGCAGATCGAGCGCGACTTGCAGGGCATCAACGGCCGCATCGGCACGACGGCCGAAGCCTCGAACTCGATGCACACCCGAGCCCAACACGCCGCCGAGATCATCTCCACGACGATTGCCAACATCCGCGCCCTGTACGAGCAGATCTTGGTCGTCTCCGAAACGAACGTGACCTCCGAGCAGACCATCTCCGCCCTCAACACCGAATCGCAGAAAGTCGGCGGCATCATCCTGACGATCCAAAAAGTCGCCGAGCAAACCAACTTGCTGGCGCTCAACGCCTCCATCGAAGCAGCCCGCGCCGGCGAGCACGGTCGCGGATTCGCCGTCGTTGCGGACGAGATTCGCAAACTGGCGGAACAGAGCCGCCAAGCCACCGAGGAAATCAAAGTCATCCTCACCAAACTCAGCGACGACTCCGAAAAATCGGTGAAACAGATCGCCATCGGACGCGTTGCCACGTCGCGTTCCGTATCGCAAGCCGAGAGCTCCATCGAAGGCATGTTCCGCATGACCGAAGTCACCGAAGGGCTGATGGATGCCATCCGCCATCTCAACTCTTCTATTGAAGACATCAATCGGAACTCCAAGCACATCTCCGGCGAGATGACCAACATCGCCTCTGTCACCGAAGAGTGCGTCGCTTCGATGGAACAAGCCAAAGTCATCACCGAAACCCAACTTCACGCAAACATTGTCGTCAACACCGAACTGCGCCGCCTCAAGCAACTCTCGCTCTCCCTCCAACAGCAATTTCAGGACCAGTAGAAAAAAGGACGCAACCACCGCACGGTGGTTGCGTCCTCTTTTTCCGAGACCTGTTAGTTTTTCAATCGGTACGGCACCGAGATGACGATGATGTCCTTGCTGTGCAGAGCCCACGCTTTGATCAGCAGCGACGTCTGGTTGTGCAAGATGCGGTGCCACCATTTGCGCGTGACGAACTCCGGCACGAGCAGGGTGATGAAGTCGTTCTCCGAAACCCGCGCTTCGGCGGAGTCTACGAAGCGGAACAAGGGCCGCAGAATGGAGCGATATTGCGAACGCAGGGTGACGAGTCGGACGCCCGGGTTCCACTGCCTCCACTTCTCCTCCATCGCATGAAGGGCCTCGAAGTCGAACCCGATGTACACGCAAATGATGTTCTCCGGCCGTGTCAGCGACATCGCGTAGGCGATCGATTCGTTGACGACCTGCGAGATGCTGGAGATCGGGATGATGACCAAGTTGCCAGTCTGCTGCGGGTGTACCTTTTGAATGTCGAGACGCAATTCCGAAGCGACGACATCATAGTGACTGCGAATGCGCAGGAAGCAGACGACGATGATCGGCAGAATCACCAGCACGACCCAAGCTCCCTCTTCGAACTTCGTGACTGCAAAGATCGTGAGAACCGCCAAGGAAACGACGGCGCCGATGCCGTTGATCAACGCTTTGCCCTGCCAGCCTCGATCTCGCAGACGGAACCAGCGACGCACCATCCCCGTCTGGGACAACGTAAACGACAGGAACACCCCGATCGCATACAGCGGAATCAAGAGATCGGTATCGCCGTGGAACGCGACGATCAAGAGAATCGCCGCGAGCGACAGCGCGATGATGCCAATCGAATACCCCAGTCGGTCCCCGCGCAACGTGAACTGGCGCGGCATGTAGCCGTCCTTCGCCATCAGCGCCGCCAACAACGGGAATCCCGTAAACGACGTATTCGCCGCCAAGATGAGAATCAAAGCGGTGGTGCCTTGGATGTAATAGTACAGACCCCCGCGTCCGAACACTTCCTCCGCCACTTGCGAGAGAACGGTGACATGCGGATGCGGCGCGACGTGATACAGGTACGCAAGCAATGAAGTTCCCGCGAACAGCACGGCGAGCAAGATGCCGAGCACGCCGAGCGTGTTGGCGGCGTTTTTGCCCTCGGGGCTTCGGAAGTTCGGGGTGGCGTTGGAGATCGCTTCCACCCCCGTCAGCGCCGAACAGCCGGAAGAAAACGCCTGCAAGATCACAAACCACGTAATTCCGTTGATCGCCACTTCATGCGGTCGCGAGAGATCGACGTCGACGTGTCCGTTTTTGAGCGAAAAAAGTCCGGCGACGATCAGCACGAGCAAGCCGAGGATGAACGCATACGTCGGGTAGGAGAACACCGTCGCCGATTCGGTCACCCCGCGCAAGTTGAGCACCATGATGAGCAGAACCATGAGGACGGAGATCAATACTTTGTGCTCAAGAAACGAGGGGAACGCCGACGTAATCGCAGCGACACCCGCCGTGATCGAAACCGCTACGGTCAAGATATAGTCGATGAGCAGCGAGGCTCCCGCGACGAGGGCAAACTTGTCGCCCAGTTGGTCTTTGGAAACGACATACGCACCGCCGCCGCTCGGGTAGGCGTAGATAATCTGCCGGTACGAGAGGATCAGCGTCGTCAACAGCAAGACGATCGCCAGCGAGATCGGCAAGGAGTACCACATCGCCGAGGCACTGACGGCGACGAGGACGCCGAGGATCGCTTCCGTCCCGTAGGCCACGGACGACAGCGCATCTGAGGAGAGAATCGGCAACGCTTTCCACTTCGGGAGCCGTTCATGATCCAATTGCGAAGACTTCATCGGTCGCCCGATCAAAAACCGTTTCAGATCGCGAAACATGCAAAACCACCTTTTTTCTTCATTAGATTCATGGCTGTACGAAAAAAGACCGATGCACACTCCTACTTTTCGCGTGTTTCTGCGAAAAACAGAAGTCTACACCGGTCTACGAATCACCCGACTCTCGGTCGCCCGACAGCCCTGTGCTTAGTCCCCCAGAGAAGTTGCTTCTTGGTCGCGTATGAACTTTTCCAGATCGCGGTCGAGGATGAACATCTCGACAAACTCGCCGATCTTGGTCGAGATGTCACTGTGGCTGGCGATGACTTTGCACCCGGTGATCTGCGAAATCAACGCTTCGGTGTCGGCGCTGAAATTCTCGCGTATCGTCTGGCGCATCTCTTTGACCAGCTTCTTGCCTTTGTCTGACTGCACCAGCGTTTTCTCCTCGTGAGTCAGCACGCCCTTGAGCCGAAGAATCACCATGTCGCGCATGATGTACGTCTTGGTCTCCTGCGGTCCTCTCCCCAGAATCTCACGCTGGAACTTGATGTAGGCTTCACTTATATCTGCTTCCATTTTGGCTTTCAAACTCTGCGCCATATCCACCCACCTCAGGTACAAGAAAACACAAAAAGACCATCTAAATAGAAGGTCTCTGACCTTCCCTGCTTTAGCCGACGAAGTTAGCTGACGGGTAGGATGGCAGAGAAGTAACTTCACTCATCCCTCCCGCGCAAAACGCGCAGGATTAACCCCACTGGATTGGGTCCTCCGTATCCGATGACTCGGATTTAGGCCGTGATTCAATTGTGACTATCATACTCCCTCGCGGCTCTCGTTGACAAGAGGGTTTTTTAGAAAAAAAACTCCCCACGCCGAAAGCGTGAGGAGTTTCATTTTCAAAGCTTACTTGTTCACCAGCAAGACGACAATCGACGCCAGCGAGAAGCAGATGCCGAGCAGATACATGAACGACACGGTCTGCACTTGGCTCATCCCGCTCTTCATCAGCGTATGGAACGTGTGCGACTTGTCAGCATGGTAGATCGGACGCTTCTCTTTGATGCGGCGGATGATGACGAAGACCGTGTCAAAAATCGGCACGCCCAGCGCCAAAACCGGCACGATCACCGAAACGAACGTCGCCGACTTGAACGCTCCGTCCACCGCGATGGCCGCCAACGTAAATCCAAGGAACGTCGCGCCGGCGTCTCCCATGAAGATCCGCGCCGGATGGAAGTTGTGGCGCAAGAACGACAGGCAGGCTCCGATCAACGCCACGGCGTAGAACGCCACATCGTTGTTCGACGTCAGCAACGAGACGAAGACGAGCGTCGTCGCCGAAATCGAGGCGATGCCCGCAGCCAATCCGTCCACGCCGTCGAGGAAGTTCAGCATGTTGGTGATCGCGACGATCCAGACGATCGTCACGAGCCACGACAACCACTCCATGCCATGATCGGCAAACGAGTAGTACGGCTGCTCAATCCACGGGATCGTGATCGAAGAAACTTTGACGCCGAACTTGATCAGCACGCACGCCGCCACGATCTGCGTCAAAAACTTCGGCCACGCCGGGAAGTCCTTGCCCTGGGTCTTGTAGTAGTCGTCCACCAACCCGATCAAGAACAAGAGACCGCCGCCGATGACGATCCCGAAGTAGCGACCGTCAAATGATCCATAATATGTTTCCACCGCTGTCATGGTGATCAGGAATCCGATGAAGATCCCCGCTCCGCCCAGCACCGGAATCGGTTCTTTGTGCAACTTGCGCGGATTCGGCATGTCGACGAATCCGGTTTTCATCGCCACTTTGCGCAGGATGGGCATCATAAGAAACACCAGCACAAACGAGACGATCAGTGTCAAGGTCAGTCCTTGTGTCAGGGATTGCATGTTGAGTTCGTACGCCTCCCTCTGCGCCACATAGGTTGCTTTTCCTTAGTGTGCGCAATTCCTCCGAAAACAATCGTACCTATTATATCATAGGTGTCGTGTGCGTGGACATTTTTATGACGGTGCAGAAAGTCTTGGTTCTAGTACGGGTGGACAACTCATAGAATCTAGCAACCACAACAAATTTGCCAGTTTCCTAAAGGAGGAACTTCCCCACATGAACACAATCGTACTCTTCCATGTCGTCGCCATTCCCCTCGTCTTCATGCTCGGACGCATGTCGAACAAGGTTGCCTTTCTCCGTGTCAAAGCTCAACGCGGCTCTTCGGTGCAAGACTTCCTGCGCACCCGCGAGTAGTTCACGAAACCGTCCCCTCCACACCCGACCCAAAAAAGCCCCGACCGTCCCTGCGGTTCGGGGCTTTTTGTAATTTTTTTGAAGTTTACTTATGAAATTTGCAAATTACTTATGAAGCTGATATATTCATAATAGAGAGAATATTCATAGACTATAGAAATAGGAGTGAATCAGAACATGAAAAAGTTTACCACCACGCTGTTGGCGGCTGCCATGCTCGCAACCGCTATGGTTGGCGTCCAGGAACTGACGATTCAAAAGGCACACGCGGTTGATCCTTACAATGTAAGCTTCTCCGGCATCACGGCCTCGGCCGGTGTCAACGTACGTTCCGGTCCGGGGACGAACTACCCGATCGTTTCGTCCATTGCGGGCAACGTCTCGGTGCAATTCTCCGGTCTCGAATACGGCACGATCGTCAACGACGTTTGGTACAACAAGCCGGACCCGCGTTGGTTCTACTACATCGAAGGCGGTCAGAAGCGCTACATCGCTTCGGCTGTGGTCGACGGTCTTCCGCCGAAAGCCAGCATCCGTGCCAAGGACCGCGCCATCGCGTGGGCCATCGATGCACAGGGTCGCACCGACTACAACGGGTACTGCCAGATGTTCGTCGAGAACGCATACGGCACCACCGGACAGTACGCGTCTGCGATTGCCGCTTCGAACTCCTTGAACACCGGCGGTTCCCTCGCTTCGGCTCCAATCGGCGCACTCGTGTTCTTCGCACCGGCTGCCGACAACGGCTACTACGGCCACGTCGGGATCTACATCGGTCAGAACACGATGATCAACGGGAGACAGTCCGTGATGGCAGACAACATCGCGGCGTCCTCGTACTTCACCTCCCGCTACACGGGCTGGGGCTACGCTCCGTCCTCTTGGCCGGGCCATTACTAAGAAAAAAAGACGCGATCCCTTACGGGACGCGTCTTTTTTCGTTCTGCGTTCGACCGCTGTTAGCGGTCTTTGAGTTTCAGGTAGTCGTTGAGAATTTGCTCAACGGCGAGCAGGCGGTCCATCTTCGCCATCGTCGCTCGGGCACCGCCGGAGGACGTGATGTAGTTGGATTCCCCGGTTACGATGAAGCCTGCCAATTGGCGGGCCGGGTCGTAGCCTTGTTCACGCAGGGCCGGTACGACCGTTGCGAGAATTTCGTTCAAGAGGTCGTTCTGCTCATCAGGGCGGAAAATCATCGTCTTGTCGAGGTTGGACATGTGGGGGTCCCTCCTTTTTTTCAAATCAAGACTGGACGCGGTCGATCTGGGCGCCGAGGCTTTTGAACTTCTCTACCGGGCTTTCGTAGCCGCGGTCGAGGTATTGCAGTCCTTCGATGGTGGTCGAACCTTGAGAGGCCAGACCCGCCACGATTAAAGCACCGGCTGCGCGCAAGTCGCTTGCCAGCACGCGAGCGCCGTTCAACGTCTCAACGCCGTTGACAATCGCGGTATCCCCGCTGATCTTGATGTCGGCACCCATGCGGGTCAACTCTTGCGTGAAGCCGAAACGAGCGTCGAATACGGTTTCCTTCACGTACGAGATGCCTTTCGCCGTGGTCAACAGCGTGAGCATCGCCGGCTGCAAGTCGGTGGCGAAACCGGGGTAGGCGAACGTGATGACGTTGGTGGCACGCAGTTCACGGTTGGTGGCATCGACCGTGATGCTGTCGCCCTCCATCGTGATGTCACAGCCCATGTCAAACAACAGCGACGGAAGACCGGCCAAGGTCTGCGGAGCGATGTTCGAAACGGTGACGCGGCCGCGCGTGATCGCTCCGGCGCACAAGTATGTACCGGATTCAATGCGGTCGCCCATGACGGAGTAGCGAACGCCCTTGAGGCTTTCGACTCCCTCGATGGTGATGATGTCCGTGCCGACGCCGCGGATGCGAGCCCCTGCTTTGTTCAAGAACATCACCAAGTCTACGATCTCCGGTTCGCGAGCTGCGTTGTAGATCATCGTGGTGCCTTCTGCAAGAGCACCTGCCGAAATCGCAGCGTTGGTTCCGCCGACGGTAGCGCCGTAGCGGGTGCCGAGGAACATCGCCGAGCCTTTGAGGCGGCCGGTCGATTCTGCGGTGACTGCCCCTTCGGTCATCGTGACGGTCGCGCCCAGAGAGCGCATCGCTTTCAAGTGCTGGTCAACCGGACGTGCGCCGATGACGCAACCGCCCGGGAGCGGAATCATCGCTTTGCCGGACTTGGCAAGCAGCGGGCCGAGAACGGAGAACGACGCGCGCATCTTGCGCACGAGGTCTTCGGAGACTTCGCTGTTGGTGATTCCGTCGTTCTGGATGCGAACCGTGTTGGCTGCGATCCATTCGCACTTGAGGCCGGTTTCTTCTAAGATCTGCATCAGCGTGTTGACGTCGCTGAGTTCAGGTACATTTTCCAAGATGGTTTCGCCGTCGCAAAGCAGGACGGCGCACATGATGGCGAGAACGGAGTTTTTACTCCCCGATGCCTGAATCTCGCCGTGAAGCGGTTGCCCGCCTTTCACACGAAGTAGCTCCATGTTGTACACCTCATCTTATCTTACTGGCTGGTAAGACACATTTTACCACAGTGGCGTGGAGAAAGACACGTTGCGAACTACAGAGTTTCGTCACAGGACCCTGACAAGCGGGGGTGGACGAAAAAAGTCCTACTCTTTACGGGAAGAGTAGGACTTTTGTTGCACCGTATCCGACGATGGCAAGCAGGACGGACGTGAGGAGAGCCGCTTGGAACGCACGACTCCCGCCGCGCAGAGCTTTGATGTTGACTTGCAGGCCGAGACCCGCCATGCCCATCGTGAGCAGGAACAGCGAAGTTTGGATCAAAGGCTGTGTCCAGGAAGCGGGCAGAATCTGCCACGTGTGCAACGCTCCGACAAGCAAGAAACCGAAGACAAAGTACGGGATCGGAGCTTTGCCGGGACGGCGCTTGGGAGACATGTTTTTTGCTGCATCTGTTTGGTATTGACGTTCTCGGCGATTTGACCACCAGCCAATGAACATGGCGACGGGAGCGAGCAAGACAACGCGGGAGAGTTTGACGAGCAGTCCGTTGTCGAGGCTGTCCGTGCCGTGCGGCGTCGCGGCGGCGATGACGTGGGCGATTTCATGAAGCGTGGCTCCCGAAAAAGCGCCGAATGCACCGTTCGACAGACCCAGCAGAGGAAACAGCAACGTGTAGAGTACGGTGAACACCGTGCCAAGCACGGCAACCGTAGCCACGCCGAGCACCGTTTGTTCAGAACGGGCTTTGACTTGAACGGCGATGGCGACCGCCGCCGCCGCTCCGCAGATCGCAGTGCCCGCCGCGATGACCATCGCAAGTTTCTCGTCAACGCCAAAGCGACGAGCAATCCAATAGCCGACGAGCAGCGTCAACGCGACGAGCACGATCTCCGTACCGAGCACGCGAACTCCGGCGTGGCTTAACGCAATCAAGTCAAGACGCACGCCGAGCAGGATGATCCCGGCACGCAGCAGATATTTCGAAGCAAATGTATAGCCGTCCGCGACGTTCGCGGAGGTTTTTTTCTGAGCGAAGGTTTGCCCCCAAGTGGCATAGGCCATGCCAAGCAAGATCGCGAGAACCATCGGGCCGATCATGGACAAGTGCGGCAACAGGGACAGACCTTTGCCGATCAGAGCAAGCCCGGCCGTCAACGCCACCCCGAGCCACATGTGGACGGATTTGATTTTCATTCACGATCTCCCCCGTTTCTGACTCCATCATACTCCGAGGGACATGGGGAAGAGAAATGACGCTTTTTGATTCTGTCTATAAGGAAGGCTTATGGTTGTTGAAGGAGCTGTTGGAACATCGCTTCCATCTTGTCGTGCGTGAGTTGGCCGTCGCGGCGCTCGACCACTTTGCCGGTGCTGTCGATTGTAAATGTGACGGGGAGGCCGATGATGCCGTATGATTTTTTCGCCGTTCCGTCCACGTCGAGGACGCTGGGGAAGGTGAGTTTGTTTTCCAGCATGAATTGGATCGCGTGGTCACGGTCGTCGTCGGAGGTCAAGTTGACTCCGATCAGTTCGACTTGTCCTTCGTACTTGCGGGACATCGCTTGCAGGTCGGGCATCTCCGTTTTGCAAGGAACGCACCAAGAAGCCCAGAAGTTCAAGACGACTTTTTTGCCTTTCAAAGAGGAGAGCGTGAACGATTGACCGCTGGATGTGGCAAGCGTGAAGTCGGGAGCGGGCGAGCCCGCTTTGGCCACCGGGTTTTTCGGCGGTGTGGAGTCGGAATCACCGGATGAACAGCCGACGATTCCAACCAGCAGGGACAGACAGAGCAGCAAGGGGAGCAAGACGCGAAAACGCATAGCGCAGGAACCTCCAAGTTTGATTGGGCTTGCGGATGATGGTGTACAAAACAGCCCGGCATGCACCGGGCTGTTTTGTTTTTACTTGGTCATTTCGAGGAATTGCTCTTCGGTTAGGACGGTGATGCCGAGTTCTTGGGCTTTGTCGAGCTTGGAGCCGGCTTCTTCGCCCGCGAGGACGAAGTCGGTTTTTTTCGAGACGCTGCCGGTGACTTTGGCTCCGAGGGATTCGAGCATAACTTTGGCTTCGTTGCGGCCCATCGTGGGCAAAGTGCCGGTCAGAACGACCGTCTTGCCGTAGAACGGACTCTCCTCCGCCGACGCTGCCATCTGCGGGGCTTCAAAGTGCGGAGCGACGCCCGACGCCAGCATCCGGTCGATGCTCTCGTTCACGCGATCCGTTGCAAAAAATCCGACGATGCTCTCCGCCACGATGTCGCCAAATCCGGGGATCGCCACCAATTGTTCAAAGGTCGCCGCACGCACAGATTCCAGCGTCCCGAACGTCTCGGCGAGATCACGGCACATCCGAGTGCCCGTGTTCGGAATTCCCAAGCCATTGAGGAACGCATCGAGGTCGCAGTCTTTGCTTTTTTCGAGGGCTTTCAATAAGTTCTCCGCTTTTTTCTGCCCGAAGCGCGGGAGGCTGAGGAGTTTCTCCAGGTTCAACTTCTCCGGGTCGTACAGATCGGCGGGGTCGTTGATGCCGAGCTCTCGGAACAATTGCTCTGCCGTTTTGATGGAAAAAGTCTCGATGTCCATCCCGCCACGGCTGGCAAAGTGGGACACGCGCTCGATGACCTGCGTGGCACAGCCTGTCACGTTCGGGCAGAAGATGTGCGCCCCCTTCTCGACCAGTTCATGTCCGCAACTCGGGCAATTCTCCGGTTTTTCAATCGGGTGGGTTTCCAGCGTTTCGTCGTCCAACTTGTACAACACTTCCGGGATGACATCGTTGGAACGGCGAATGGCCACACGGCATCCGACGTCCACGCCCTTGCGTTGAATGTCTCCCCAGTTGTTCAAGGTCGCACGTTGCACGGTGACGCCGCCGATATCGACAGGCTCCAGGAGCGCCGTCGGTGTAATCTTGCCGGTGCGTCCGACGTCCCAGACCACGCTGTGCAGAATCGTTGAATACTCCTCGGCTTCGAATTTAAAAGCAACCGCCCAACGCGGGAATTTGTCGGTGAAGCCGAGGACTTGTCGCGTGCGGATGTCGTTGATCTTGATGACCATCCCGTCGATCAAGTAGTCGAGTTGCGGATGGTCCTCTCTGTCAAAACGCTCAATCTCCGCGACCAAGTCGTCGAGAGAGGTGAACGCTTTGCTGTACGAGCCCGCTTTGATCCGGTTCGCACGCAAAAACGCCGTCATTTCTTCGTGCGTCTCGAACTCCAACTCCGCCGCATACCCGATTCCGTAAAAGTAGGCGTCGAGGTTGCGCTTCGCCGTCACTTCCACGCTTTTCTGACGGATGGCTCCGGCGGCCGCATTGCGGGCGTTTTTCAAAAGTTCTGCGCCGACTTCGATCGCTTTTTGGTTGTAGCGTTCCAATTCGGACAGGGGCATGATCACTTCGCCCTGCACTTCGAACAGACCTCGGTAGTCGATCGAGAGCGGAATGCTGCGAATCGTCTTGACTTGCGGCAACACAGACTCCCCGACGATTCCTCGTCCACGGGTCGCCGCTTGCACGAGAGAACCGCCGTCGTACGTTAAATTGATCGTCAGCCCGTCAAACTTCTGTTCCAATAAGTACGTCGGAGCGGGCAAGGGGTCTTCGTCAGGATTCTTGGTGTTGAAGTCGTCGATCAGTTTCCGCACACGCTTGTCCCATTCGCGCAGGTCGTCCGTGCTCTGGGCTTTGTCCAAACTCCACAACCGCGCCAAATGCTTGTGCTCGACAAACGTATCGACCGTCACGTCGCCGACTCGGTGGGTCGGCGAGTCGGGCAGTACGACGCCGCTTTCTGCTTCGAGACGACGAAGTTCGTCATAGAGACGGTCATACTCGGAGTCGGTTACTTTCGGTTTGTCCAACGTGTAGTAGTGGTAATCATATTCGTTCAACAGTGCGATCAACTCGCGCATTCTCTCCTGCACGTTCGTCTCACCTCGTATGTACGTGAAAAAAGGGCATGCAGATACTCGCATGCTCTTTTTTCCGGGAAATTGGTTGTTTGATGATTTAGATGTTCAGCATATGTCCAAGTTTGCTTTTCTTGGTCTTCAGGTAGTCTTCGTTGTTCGGGTTGTGCTCCATCTGGATGGCCACTCGTTCCACAACTTGAAGACCGTGTCCTTCGATGCCGGCGATTTTGCGCGGGTTGTTGGTGAGCAGACGAATCTTGCGAACGCCGAGGTCTTGGAGAATCTGCGCCCCGATGCCGTATTCGCGCAAATCGGCTGCGAAACCGAGTTGTTCGTTGGCTTCAACGGTGTCATAGCCTTTGTCTTGCAGTTGGTACGCTTTGAGCTTGTTGATCAGCCCGATGCCGCGACCTTCTTGGCGCATGTAGAGCAGGATGCCTTTGCCCGCTTCGTTGATTTGACGCAGGGCGGCTTCCTTTTGCGGACCGCAATCGCAACGGCAGGAACCGAACACATCGCCGGTCAGACATTCGGAGTGTACGCGAACGAGCACCGCTTCATCCGGAGAGATGTCGCCTTTGACCATCGCGACGTGTTCTTTGTCGTCGATGATGTTCGTATACGCGACCATGCGGAAATCGCCGAATTCGGTCGGCATGCGGACATCGACGACGCGGTTGATCAGCGTCTCCGTGCTTTTGCGATACGCGATCAGGTCTGCAATGGTGATCATTTTCAGATGATGTTTGGCGGCGATGACTTCAAGGTCGGGAACGCGCGCCATCGTGCCGTCCTCGTTCAAAACTTCGCAGATGACGCCCGACGGATAGGAGCCGGACAGAATTGCGAGGTCGACAGCCGCTTCCGTATGCCCGGCGCGGCGCAGTACGCCGCCATCCTTGGCGATCAGCGGGAAGATGTGGCCCGGTTTTTTGAAATCTGTGCCGACTGCCGATTCGTCGATCAAGCGCTGGACGGTTACAGAGCGCTCATACGCCGAGATTCCCGTGGTTGTGCCGTCCTTCGCATCGACCGAAACGGTGAAGGCGGTGCCGTGCGAGTCGGTGTTCTCCTCTACCATCGTGGTGAGTCCGAGTTGGCGGGCACGCTTCTCCGAAATCGGAACGCAGACCAAACCGCGGCCTTCTGTAATCATGAAGTTGATCACTTCGGGCGTCGCATGCTCAGCAAGCGCGATGAAATCCCCTTCGTTCTCGCGGTCTTCATCATCGACTACGATGATGACTTTGCCTTTGCGCAGGTCTTCCAGTGCTTCTGGGATGGAATTGAAGTTCGCCATCTCTCCGTGCCTCCTCTAAGCTTTCGTAATCGGCGCAAACTTGGCGAGAAGTTTTTTCACGCCTTGGCCCGGGAACTGAATGTGCAATTCCAAGTCATCGCCGCCCTTCTCCGTTTCAACGATCGTGCCGGTGCCCCACTTGCGGTGCTCCACCTGCTCGCCGATCTCCCACGTGAGGCTCATGTCCGCCCCGAAGTTCGCCGGAATGCGCGTGCCGAGATTAGTCGTCGGCTTCTCGCGGTTCTGGTTGACCGGTTGACGGCGAATGCCGAATTCCTCGACGAGTTCCGAAGGAATTTCCTTTAAGAAACGCGACGGCGGGTTCATTTTCATCTGGCCGTATTGCATGCGCGAAGTCGCGTACGAGATGAAGAGTTTCTCCTCTGCCCGTGTGATCCCGACGTACATCAAACGGCGTTCCTCTTCGACTTCGGTCGGGTCTTCGATCATCGCCCGCGCACTTGGGAACACACCCTCTTCGAGCCCAACGAGGAAGACCACGGGGAACTCCAACCCTTTGGCCGCATGAAGCGTCATCATCGTGATCGAATCACGAGACGCTTTCTCGTCCGCGTCTTCGAGGTTGGTTTGCGCTTGTTCACTGTCGGCAAGCAAGGCGACTTCACCCAAGAACTCGATCAGACGGTCCTCTTCGGTGACTTCGTGCTTCTGGTCAAACTCTGCCGTAACCGACAGGAATTCGTCCAAGTTCTCCAGACGCGCGTCGGCTTCGAGCGTTTTTTCCAACTCGAGCTCTTGGCGGTAGAGGGTCTTGTCCATGACATCGTTCGCCACATCGGTGAGCGGGGTGTACTTGACTTGCTCTGCGAACATCGAGATCAGCGAGACGAATTCGCGAATCGCAGCGGCGCCCTTGCCTTTGATCCCGATGTGGTCGATTTCCTTGCACGCTTCAAAAGCAGAGATGCCCTGCTGGCGGGCGAAGCTGAGAATTTTATCCACGGACGTGTTGCCGACGCCGCGCTTGGGCACGTTGATGACCCGCTCCCACGAGAGGTCGTCGTTCTGGTTGGCGATCAGACGCAGGTAGGCGAGGATGTCCTTGATCTCCTTGCGCTCGTAGAACTTCAGGCCGCCGAAGATCTGGTACGGGACATGCTCGTCCGATTTGATAATCGCTTCCTCTATGACACGGGACTGGGCGTTCGTGCGGTAGAGCACGGCGATGTCCGAATACTTCCCGCCCTGCTTCACGTGCTCGATGGCTTGTCCGACGACGAAATGCGCTTCCGTATGCTCGTCGTACGCTTTGTACATCTTGATCGCGTCGCCTTCATCCTTGGTGGACCAGAGGTTTTTCTCCTTGCGTTCCATGTTGTTGCGGATGACTTCGTTGGCCGCTTTCAAGACGCGTCCGACAGAGCGGTAGTTCTGTTCCAATTTGATGACGGTGGCGTCGGGGTAGTCTTTTTCAAAGTTTAAGATGTTCGAGATGTCCGCACCGCGCCAGGCGTAGATCGACTGGTCGGAGTCGCCGACGACGCAGATGTTGCGTTGCTTTTTGGCGAGCAGTTGGACCAGTTTGTACTGCGCTCGGTTGGTGTCTTGGTACTCGTCGACGTGTAAGTAGTGCAACCGGTTCTGGTAGTAGGTCAGCACGTCGTCGTGATTCTCGAACAGGTAGACGGTCTTCATAATGAGATCGTCGAAGTCAAACGAGTTGTTTGCTTTCAGTTTGCGTTGGTACGCTTGGTAGACGTCAATCGCCGTCTTGCCAAAAACGTCGCCGTCCCGCACCGTTTTGGCAAACGCGTCGGGGGTCATCAGCTCGTTTTTCGCATTCGAGATCATCGCGAGCAAGCCGCGCGGGTCGAACTTTTTCGGGTCAAGGTTGAGTTCCTTGAGCACTTGCTTGACGGCGGTCAGTTGGTCGCCCGCATCGAGTATGGTAAACGAATTCGAATAGCCCAGTTTCACCGCATCGCGGCGCAGCACGCGCACGCACATGGAGTGGAACGTCGAAATCCACACATCGTGCGCCGTCGGTCCAATCAGTCCCTCGACACGCTCGCGCATCTCGGCGGCGGCTTTGTTCGTGAACGTGATGGCGAGGATGTGCCACGGGGCGATGCGGCGCTCGGAAATCATATACGCGATGCGCCGGGTCAGGACGCTGGTTTTCCCCGTGCCCGCCCCTGCGATGATCAAGAGCGGCCCCACCGAATGCTTGACCGCTTCCTGCTGTTGCGGATTCAATCCTTGCAAGATCGAGTCCGCGTTCTGTATGGAAAACATGTGCAACACCTCATGTTAAGTTCGTAGTCGCTCCTACCAGTATAGCAAACATCCGTTCTCTGACAAAGAATCTGTCTTACAAAAAAAGAGCCCGTTCTTTGAAACCTCCGGGCTCTTCGAGCGTATGCTTATTTATTTCCCTCTTGCGTCTGCCAAGCGAACCAACACCAGATCGGGGGCATAGCGTCCGACTTTGTCGTAAAACTTGCGCAGTTCGTTCAAGTCGCAGGTGTCTTTTTCAAACGGAAGCGTCATGTGAAACTGGATCAGCGTCATCACTTCCCGCGCAAAGTCGGGCGGGTAGCCGAAGCGGGTCAGCACGCGAAACGCCATCTGGGCGCCTATGTTCTCATGCTGGTAGAAGTGGCCGTTCAAGTCGGTGGAGATGAACTCCTTGGGGACTTTCGCTCCCTTCACCACGTAGAACTCCCCGGAATCGCGACCGTCGCGGATGTCCGCCCCGTTCTCGATGAGGACGAAGTCTTTTTTTCGAAAACGTTCATAATCTTGGTTGAAAAAGCCCGTGAATTGCTTGATTCCCGGATACGCTTTGCCGATGTCGTGCAAGAGCATCGTCCAGACGTGCTTGAGCGAGGAGCCCGCGACGACGGCGGTTGCTTTGAGGATGTGCTCGTAGACCGTGAAACGATGGTGCGGGTTGTGCTGATCCACGGGAATGGCGTTCGCAAGTTCGGGCAACCACTTCTGCAACCGACCGTCCGCTTCCAGACTGTGAATCAACTTCACCGGATCGCGAAGCAATTGCTTCTCCTGTTCGTGAAAAAAAGCCTGCGCCTCCGCCAGCACTTCCTCCGTCGTGTGAACTTCGAGGTTGTCGAAGTCCTCGACATCGGTGGGCACTTGGAGGTGACGCTGGTATTTTTGCAAGATGCGGCGGTCCTCCGAAGAGTCGGCCTCTGCCTGCTCGAGCGGGATGTTGAGGTACACCGCCTCTGTCTGATAGCCGTGACGGCGGGCGAGTTCGAGGTAGAGTTTTCTATGTTTCGGCAAACGGTGCGGGGCGTCGATGACCACCGATCCTCCGGTTTTGACCGCGTCCGAGACGTCGCGGGGGACTTTTTCCACTTTATCATCAACGACCGAGATGAGGAGAGCGCCCGTTTTCGCGGCATGTTGTTGGGCTGCTCGGGTCTTGGAAAGCGTTGGAAAACCGACGTACAAGGTCAACACGGGCATTGGGGATGTCCCTCCTTCGTTCTTCAGGCTTAGGATGCACCATTTTTTATGCTATAATAGAGAATATAAGGTTTTTACGTGTCATAAGTATGATCGGATGCTTCTGCCTACATATTAGATACGGGAGTGATGCAACGAATGAATATCGTGATGGCCCTACTCGCACTTGGGTTCCTCATCTTCATCCACGAGCTGGGACACTTCTGGGCTGCACGTGCGGTCGGCGTTCGCGTCGAAGAGTTCGCCATCGGCTTTGGCCCGGCGATCATCAAGCACAAGCGCAAAGGAATCGCCTACCGCCTGAACTGGATTCCGCTCGGCGGCTACGTGAAGATGTTGGGAGAAGACAATCCCGAAGCGGCAGATGCACCTGACAGTTTCAATAACCGCCCGATCGCAGCGCGGATTCTCGTCATCGTTGCGGGCGTAATCATGAACTTGCTGGGCGCGTTCGTGATTCTCTTGTTGATGTACAACCTCTACGGACATCCGACCGCGCAAGTGTCCAACGTGATCGATCAAGTCAGCGCGTCTTCTCCGGCTTCTGAAGCCGGCATCAAGTCGGGCGACGTGATTCAGAGCGTGGACGGCGAGAAATTCTCTTCGTTCGAAAGCTTCTCGGAGAAAGTCAAAGCTCACGAAGGACAACCGATGACCTTGGAGATCAAGCGCGGCGACCAGACGATGCCGATCACCGTCACTCCGCGCAAAGTCAACTCGTCGGTCATGATCGGGGTTCAACCGAAGCAATCGACGCAATGGGTCAAGCAAGGTAGTTTCGGGCAGAGCGTCAACGATGCGTTCACCGACACCGGCAAGATCACAAGCAAAGTCTTCGAAGGCTTCAAGATGCTCGTCACCGGCGGCGTCTCGCTCAAAGAAATCGGCGGTCCGGTCGAGATCGTCCGCATCACGGGCGAAGCTTCGCAAACCGGCGTGCCTGACTTCCTGTATATCGTGGCGTTCCTCTCGTGCAACCTCGCCGTGCTGAACATCATGCCGTTCCCGGCGCTTGACGGCGGCCGACTGGTGTTCTTGATTATCGAATGGCTCCGTCGCGGCAAACGTATTCCGCTGGAGCGTGAAGCGAGCATCAACTTCATCGGGATTCTGTTCCTGCTGACCCTGATGGTGGTTGTAACGTTCAAGGACGTCTTCAAGATCTTCAACCAATAAAAGCGTATCACAAAATCCCTTCCTCGCGAGGGGATTTTTTCTTTTCAGGTTTCTTTGCAATTTTGCTTGACCCGCCAATTCGAACATGTTATATTATCTTCTGTCGGCGACGCTGACAACGTTTTTTACGAAACTTGATACGTCGGAATGTAGCGCAGCTTGGTAGCGCGCACGCTTCGGGAGCGTGAGGTCCAGGGTTCGAATCCCTGCATTCCGACCATTTCTTCTCTTTCAAATTCCAATATCGGAATGTAGCGCAGCTTGGTAGCGCGCACGCTTCGGGAGCGTGAGGTCCAGGGTTCGAATCCCTGCATTCCGACCATTTCTTCTCTATCAATTCCATATCGGAATGTAGCGCAGCTTGGTAGCGCGCACGCTTCGGGAGCGTGAGGTCCAGGGTTCGAATCCCTGCATTCCGACCATATGAGAAAACCACTGATCTTGGATCAGTGGTTTTTTTGCGTTTTCTTTTTTTAGTATCTGTTGCTGACGACGAAGAGGACAGCCAAGCCCAAGACGACGAAGACGGTCAGTGCAGTCGAGTACCGGATGAGAATCTTGGGAAACACACCGGCGGTGAGGTTTTTTTCTTGCTTGAGTTGTTTGGTGGCGCGGTTGCTGAACAAAGTCATCAAGATGATGAAGAGCAACAGCGTGAGTCCGCCGGTTTGCTCCATGAATTTGACGTAGAACGGTTTGGAAGCTTCTGTGAAACCGAGCTTTTGAATCAGGCCGACTCCGGAAATGAGCACGGCGAGAGCGGCACCGTTAAGCAGCCATTTGACCAAACGAGTGGCGAGGAGGAACAGCGGTTTGCCGTTCCATTCCTCCAAGTTCTTGCGCACACTCACCAACATGATCACGAGCAACACCATCGAACCGATCCAAGCGGTCAAGCCTGTCAGATGCAAAAAGTAGAGAAATCCCAACATATTGATCCAGTCCCCTTTTTAGTAGTTAGTTTTGTTTTCGTCCCGGCCACCAGTTCCAGCGTCCGAGCAACAGCATGATCGACGGCATCAACAAACTCCGAACGAGGAACGTGTCGATCAACACCCCGAGTCCGACGACGAATCCGAACAGCACGAGTTCCAACAACGGTTGTGTCATCAGCACGGAGAACGTCGCGACGAGGATCAAGCCTGCCGACGAAATCGTCTTGCCCGTCACGGAGACGGCTCGGCGAATCGCCGTTGGCAAGTCTGCGTGCTGAACTTCCTCTCGAATGCGTGAGAGCAAGAGGATGTTGTAATCCACGCCCAACGCGACCAAGAACACGAACGAGTACAGCGGTATGCGATAGGAGATCGACTCGTACCCGAGAAGGTTGTGAAACACAACCCACGTGATCCCCAAGGACGTCGCATACGTCAAGAGAATCGTCCCCATCATATAAATCGGTGCGATCAGCGAGCGCGATTGGAAGATCAGCAACACGGTGGTCAACAGCGTCACGAGGACGAGCACCAGCTTCGTATCCCGATCATTCACCGTTCGCGTATCCAACTGCGTCGCCGTCTGCCCTGCTACATGCAACGAAACTTGTTGCGAATCAAACCCACTGTCTTGCAAAAAACGCTGCGCTTCTTCACGGATGGTCACCACCGTCTGCATCGCGGCGGGGTCATACGGGTCATGGGAAAGCACCAGTTGAAGCTGTGCCGCATGAAGGTCCGAGGACAGCGCATTTTTTCCAAGCGTTACCGACTTCACGCCCGAAACTTCACTCAGTTTCGACCGCAAGTTTTCAAGCGATGTCTGACTCCCCGCATCCAACGTCTGCCGACTTTCCACAAGTACGGTGGAGGGTGCCAACGCCCCCGGCGGGAAGTGCTGCTGCAACGTTTCGAATCCTACGCGCGAGGGCGTATCGCCCGGAAACGACTTCAAGAGATTGTATGAGAACTGGATGTTTCCGATGAACAACGACGCGCCCAGCAACAGCAGCGTCAACCCGCCTGCGAGGAGGCGCGGTTTTTTCGTGACCAAGCGGCCCATGCGATCCCAAAGCCCAAGTTTCGCAGAGGGAACTTCGCCAACGCGCGGCAGGAACGGCCAGAATGCCTTGCGTCCCAGAAGCGCGAAACCGGCAGGGATCAACGTCAACCCGCCCAGCAACACGACGACCAGCGCCACTCCGAACACGGGAGCAAAGTGTTGGTACGGTTTGAACAGCGCCACCGACAACGTCAACACCGAGACCAAAATGATCGAACCGCTGAAGAAGATCGGCTCCCCGACGTGCTTCATCGCCTCTTGCATCGCCTCATATTGGGACGACGTTTTGCGCAATTCGTCACGATACCTCGAGAACACGAACAGAGCGTAGTCGGTCAACACGGCAAACAGCAAGATCATCATGATCGACAACGCTTGGCTCTCCACAACGAACATACCGTTTTTGGCTCCAAGCCCAAGCAGTCGATCTGCGATTTCGTACAGAATCCCCGCCATCACAAGCGGAACAACAGCCAGCAACGGAGAGCGGTACAACAAGATCAAGAGGATCAGAATCAGCACGACCGAAGTCAGCATCAACACGAAATCGGCATTTTGAAACACCCCGATTGCGTCAGACGAAATCCCCGCAGGTCCCGTGATCGAAACGTGCAGCGTGCCGAGCACCTTCGTTTGCACGAGCTCGTTGATCTGTTGGACGACCTCGCGCACACCGTGCGAATCGAGGTCTTTTTTCAAAGAAACGGGCAGCATCAGCGTGGTGCGATCCTCGGAGAAAAAAGGCCCCCACGCCGCAGCCGGCATTTGGTACAAGGGGGTTGAAGTTGCGACCCCTTGCAGGTTTTCCTCAGACAGCAAACGGCTGACTTCCGCCACTCGCGTCTGTTGTTCCTCCGTGAGCGGAGTTTCTTCATGGAACACCAGCAACGCCGTCAAGCCGTCCTCAGTGGGAAAGTGCTTCTCCCGCACGACGCTTGCCACTTCCGATGGCAGGCCCGCCGGCAAGTCGGACGAATTCGAGTTGACGGCAAACAACTTGCTTGACGGAGCCAGAAACGACAAGACGAGCGCAAAAGCCAACCAGAGCCCCACTACAATCTTGGCCCCTCGCTTTCCGCTCGCCATCTTGGTCACAGCTTGTATGACTTTGAACATGATTCAACCTCCTGTTCAGATGGTATCTCCTTGAGCACATCTCGAATTCTAGGAGACCAACATGAACAAAAGATGAACTTCAGATTACAGCCTCGGCAACCGAACCCGCACCTCCGTCCCCACGCCCCACTCACTCTCGACGTGGATATGGCCTCTGTGCAGAGCCACGATCTTGGAGACGATGGCAAGCCCCAGCCCGCTGCCGGCGGCCGTTCGATTGCGGGACTTGTCCCCTTTGTAAAAACGCTCGAACACCCGCGGCACTTCGGAAGCGGGGATGCCGATGCCCGTGTCGCGAATCGTGATCCACAAGTCGGACCCTTCGTTGATCAACTCCACTTCGACGGAGCCTTCCGCCGGGGTGAATTTGATTGCGTTCGTCAGCAAATTGATCCAGACGAGATGCAACAATTGGCGATCTCCTTGCACGGTGACTTCCGGCAAGTCGAGCGCCATGTGCAAGTTTTTCTCCTGCCATTGCCACTCCAAGACGAGGACGGCCTCGCGAATCTGCTCGTCGAGGCGATAGGGAGTCTTGTCGGGAGCCGCTGATTCTCGTTCCAACGACGCGAGCGTCAGCAATTGCTTGCTTAGCGACGAGAGGCGCTCGCTTTCCGCTTCGATGATGCCTAAGTAGAGGTCGCGTTCGTCCGCTTCCATGTCTGCGGTGCGCAGGGCTTGCGAGAAGCCCTTGATCGAGGTGAGCGGCGATTGAATTTCGTGCGAGACGTTGGAGACGAACTCCTGTCTCATCGCTTCCACCTGTTTCAACTCGCCCGCCATCTTGGAAAACTGCCGCGCCAATTCGCCGATCTCATCTCGGCGTGACGATTCCAGACGGATGTCGTACTCGCCCTCGGCGATTTTTTGCGTGGCGGCCGTCAAGCGGTTGATCGGTTTGACCACGAAACGCATGAACACGACGAGGAACAGCAAACTCAACACCAACGTCCCCACCAGCAAGAACGCCAGCAGAACGCGCACTTCGCCAAACATCCGTTCAATGTCGGGTCTCAGAAACACCGCGTACGTCTTCCCTCCAACATGCAAGGGAACGCCGACAGAGTTCTGCAACGTATTTTCAAAAAAGCCCGTGACGAACAGCCCGTGCCGGTTCTCTAAAATCCCTTGGTACTTCTCGCCGCCAAGCACCCTCTGCACGACCCCATCATCCAATCGATCGTCTTTGAACTCCGTTCCGTAGCTTGTTCGATGACCCTGCTCGTCGATGGTGAACAGTTGATAGTTGAGATGAGCCGCCGTCTGCAAGTACGGGTCGAGCTCCAACGTCGGATTGGCTTCGTACTCCGCCACCAAGCTCTCGGCGACGCCCATCAATTTTTCTTCGTTGTACGATTTGAGGAAACTCTGGTAGTAGAGATTCGCGAGCAGGAACGACAGCACGCTGCTCACCAGCAAAGCGAGAATCGTCAGCACCACGATGCGTACATACAACGTCCTCATTCTCCCGCTGCCTCCAACTTGTAACCAAGCCCCCGCACGGTCACGATCGACACGTCGCGGGCGTCTGCCAATCGTTCCCGCAGTCGCTTGATATGCACGTCCACCGTGCGGGAGTCTCCTTCGTAATCGATGCCCCAGATGCGTTGAATCAGTTGGTCGCGGGTCAAGATGCGGCCCGGATTGCCGGCGAGCAAGGCCAGCAATTCAAATTCCTTGCGCGGGAGTTGCAGAGGTTCGCCCGCCACGTGGACTTCGTAATTGGAGAGGTCGATCCACGTCTCGGCGAAACGCAAGACCTCCTGCGACATCATCTGGTAGCGCCGAAGCAACGCCTTCATCCGAAACAGCAACTCGCGGGGCTCAAACGGCTTGACGAGATAATCGTCCGTCCCCGACAGGAAGCCCAGTTCCTTGTCCTCGACTTCTCCTTTCGCCGTCAACAGGATGACGGGGATGTCGTACACGTCGCGAATTTCACGGCACAACTCCAACCCGTCCCGGCCCGGCATCATCACATCGACGACGGCGAGGTGAACTTTCTCCCGCTCCAAGATCGCGGAAGCTTCGATCCCGTCGGATGCTTCCAGCACCGCATAGCCCTCTTTGAGCAGATAAAACTTCACCAGCGTTCGAATGTGCGGGTCGTCGTCTGCAATCAACACATGGATTCTCATCGGCCACCTCCACCAATCAGACATTTGAAAAAAAGGCACAATCCTCTCCGCGAGGCTGTGCCTTTGTTACGTACTCTTCGCAGCTCGTACCGTCTGCTCCAACACCTCGCGCCAGTTTTCGCGGTACAGGGCATTGCCGACGATGATCGTGTCGGCAAGCGTCGCCATCTCCGCCGCTTTTTCATAGGAATCGATGCCCCCGCCGTAGAAAATGTGCGCGTTCTGCACGACGCGGGCGATTTCCTTCACGGTCGCGGGGTCGCCGTACGTGCCGCTGTACTCGATGTAGATCACCGGCATCGACAGCAACGCTTCCCCGGCCACCGCATAGGCGGCCGCTTCGTCGGGGGTGAGTTCCGTTTGCGCTTCGGTCAGCTCGGCGACGGCGCAGTTTTCGTTGAGCACGAGGTAGCCCTCGACCAACACCTTCGACCAGTCGATGAACGGACGGTATTTGAGCAGCGCCCGAACATGCTCGCCGATCAGCCAGCGCGGGTCGCCGGCATTGAGCACCACCGGAATGGCAAAACCGTCCACGCCGTCGACCACCGCGTCTTCGGACGAAATCTCCTGCCAGACCGGCAGTTCCGGAACGTGACGACGCAAGGAACCGAGCAAGGCGCTCACGTTGTCGTATGTAATCCGTTGCGTCCCGCCGAGCAACACCGCGTCGGTGCCGGATTCGCGAAGCGCGTCCAGCAAATTCTCCGGCAGTGGACGGTCGGGGTCGAGCTTGACCACGTGCCGCCAGTTGCGCCACGGCTGCTCATTTGGCTTGGTCACACGGACTTCCTCCCTTTTTTTACAAACTGACCTAATCATGACTTCCTAAACATAACAAAACCTCCGCTCAAAGGAAAGCGAAGGTCTGTTTGCCGTCAAAACTATCGATTCAAGCGTTCCAACGCCAACTTGTATCCGTCGGTGCCGTAGTTCAGGCATCGCTTGACGCGCGAGATCGTCGCCGTCGAGGCCCCGGTCTCCGCTTCGATTTGATTGTACGTATGTCCCTTGCGCAACATGCGGGCAACTTCCAGGCGTTGGGCCAGAGATTGCACCTCATTGACTGTGCATAGATCATCAAAGAATAGATACGCTTCTTCCAGCGATTCTAATTGGAGGATCGCTTCGAAAAGCTGGTCAACTGTTTTGTCTCGAAGCTTGTCAAGTTGCACGTCTATCCCTCCAGTCTGCTTCACAAACTCTGATACGTCAGCGAGGCAATACTTTAGCTCTGTAACGCTATATATTCGGCAAGCCTCCGCGAGATTCCTGCAGTGGCATTCCTTGGTTATTATAACAAAAGGTGTTGTGTTATGGAAATCAAGATCTTATACTTACATGTATAGAAAGTCACAAAAAGAGGAGGACCCGGTTGATGATACCGCAATTTTTTGTGCTTGGAAGTTCGGACGTTCGTCCGCAGAGTGCGAAGACGATTTTCGCCGACGGGTCGGCGGACAGTACGTACCGCGAGGGCGTGGACATGGAGTTGAGCCATTGGATTCCCAATCGGACGCCTGAGGAATTCAAAGCGAACACGTCTACGGAGATCTGCATGAAGTTCGTCGCGGCCCATTCGACGGAGGGCTGGGAGTTGGCGATCAACAACCATTTGGATTGCGACGGTGTGCTGTCGATCTTCACGTTGGTACATAGTGAGTTTGCCCTGAAACATCGAGAAACCATTGTGCAAATTGCCGAGATGGGCGATTTTATGGGTTGGGGAGACCGCCCGGCGCAAGTGGCATACCAGGCGTTGACGAAGTTCATTTTTGGAGCGAAGGCGGACAAAGTGGACATTCGCAAGATTTACGAGGATGCGTTTGAGTTGCTGATTCGTTTGTTGGAGTCGGACTTGGCGCAAGACCCGAAAGCGCAGGACGTCTATGCGGTGGTGGATCGGTCGTTGGAACTGGTGGAGTCGGGGCGGGTGAGGCGTGAAGTTTTTGGGAAGCATTTCGTGCTTTATCACATCCCGGCTGATGCGGTTCGTGGAGAGTATGAGCGTGCGTTGCACATCCCTGCGTTCAATTCGTTGCTGACCGATGCTGCGCTGCTCCTCCCGCAAGTTCGCCACAAGCTCGATCCGGATAAAGTACATCTCGTCTCCGTCGAAGGTCCGCAGGGCACGTACTACGATCTCTGGTACCCCGGCTACATGTGGGCGGAGACGCCGTTTGCGTGGCGGGCACCGGGGTTTGCATTCAGCGGGAGTACGAACGGGCATTATTACGGGCACCCGCCGCTGGAGGAGATTGTGAGGCAGTTGCAAGAGATGGAGACGGCCGAGGGCACGTGGACGCTGGCGAAGGATCTGTCGCCGTTCGCGAGCATCAAGGGCCGTGATTTCCCCGTGGTGCTGTCGTTCTTGACGCAGAGTGCGTTGGCTCCGCAAGTTGTCGCGGAGATGCTGGCGAGGGCATTTTAACAAAAGGAAAGACTTCGTCCATTTAAAACGTTATACTATTCTCATTCCCTTTTACAAGGAGCGAGAACCCTCGATGAGTTTGAACTTGGAATTGAAACAGATGCGTGCGGACTTTGTTGCAAAAACCCCTGTGGAGGTACACGGCATTCTCTTTAAGATCATCGAAGACCTGCAATCCTCCGGCATTGCCACCGGTCTGGAAGTCGGGAGCAAGGCGCGCGATTTCCAACTGACCGATGCATTGGGGCAACCGGTCCGCTTGTCGGACGAGTGGAAAAAAGGCCCGGTCATCCTGCAATTCTACCGTGGTGCGTGGTGCCCGTACTGCAACGTCCAACTGCTGTCCTACCAAAAAATCCTGCCCGACATCCAGCGACTGGGCGCTCAATTGATCGCGATCTCGCCGCAGAGCCCGGACAACACACTCTCTCAAACGGAGAAGTTGGAACTGAACTTCCATGTCGTCAGCGACACACGCGGGTTGGTCGCAGCCAAGTACAACTTGCTGTATGACGTGCCGGAGTACCTGATTGACATGTACAAATCCTTCCCGCTCGACCTCACCGAGTACAACGCCTCGGAGCGCTGGATTCTGCCGGTTCCCGCGACGATCATGATTGACGAGGACGGCATCATCCGGTATTCGCACGTTGATCCGGACTTCACCGTGCGTCTCGAACCATCCGAACTTTTGTACCACCTGCAAAGCCTGTAACCCAAGTTCATGAAAAAGAAGCCCGATCCGCGCTTTGGCGGTTCGGGCTTTTTTTCACGCTCAGTTGCGGTGGATCTTCCACTTCTGCACGGACAGCCAATCGCGAAGTCCGTCGAGGTCGCGGACGATCTCGTCTTCGATCCAGAGTTGGAAGTTTCGCGGGAGGTACGCCGCGAATTTGGTGGGCGGGTTTTTCTCCGGTTCGAGTCCGCGGCCCATGAGCAGGTATTTTTCCTCGTTGCCTCGGCGGAGGGTGTCGGTGAGGAAGTTGAGGGCTCGCTTGGCGAGTCCTTTTTCAATTTCGCCGCCTTCGATGGCGAGGGAGAACGGGCTTTGTTTGACGGTGAGCGAGGACTCCTGTTCGCGCAACCAGCCGCGCAAGAGCGTCGCCATCGCGTTCTGGCGGCGAGTCCCTGCGAAGTCGTAAAACGTTAGGGTTCGCTGCCCTTCTTGAATCACCCGCGCTTCCGACGTCCAGCCCAAAGTCGCCGCGATGTTGCGAACGTCTTTGAGACGGTGCCACGCCCGCGGGCTCAGGTATTCCAGATCTTCAGCAGCCGTGTAGACCGCGTACATGCGATCGGCAATCTGCGGGTGGATGTAGCGGGAGCCGGACAACCAGATCGGCTTTTTCCCGTCATAAGCGGGCTCGACGTAGACCGTGCCCCTTTTTTCATCGAGGGAGGTGATCGACCACATCTGACCGCCGAGCAACAGCGATTCGCCGACCATCACCAGCGGATTCGCTTCGATGGTGCCGACTTGCCGTGCGCCGTGCAAGACTTTGTACAGAGCGGGCGATTGAAAAACGGCATAGAAGTCCCGCGAGCGCACGAGCTTCTCCCCCTCGGTGCCGGGGATGCACTTGCCTTCGACGATCTCCAACCAGTCCTCGGCGAGCATCCATTCCAGCAATTCACGAACACGCGGAGTCGGCAGATGCGCGAACGTTGGATTCTCGGCGATCTCGCCCAGCAAGTCATCGCGAAACACTCCGCGCTGCTCCGTACACAGCGAGAGAACTTGGTGGAACAGCAGGTCATACGTCATCCGACGAGGCGCGGCGGGCTCGATCCATTTTTCAAAAAGCAGTTCGGTGATCGCCACCGCCTGCACCAAATCTTCGTCCTCCGTCGCGTACATCATCAGATAGGAATCGGTGCCCTCCCGACGACCCGAGCGTCCGAGACGCTGCTTGAGCGACGAGACGGAGTGCGTCGCGTCCACCTGAACAACGAGGTCGAGCGAGCCGATGTCGATCCCGAGTTCGAGGGTGTTCGTGGAGACGACGGAGAGTGGTTGGCGGGAGGTCTTCATCTGCTCTTCGACCCATTCGCGCTCCGACTTGTCGAGCGAAGAGTGGTGCGCGTGGTACTTCTGCACATACGTAGGTCCCCCGAGCGTGCGGCCCGTTTCGTTGAGGCGGTGGGTCAGCTCTTCAACTTGACCGCGGGAGTTGGCGAAGAGGATTGATTTTTTGTCCTTGGTCAAGTCGTAGAGGTCGGAGATGAGCGCAGGTGGGAACGTTCCGTTTTGCTTGGGGAAGAACTCGACTTGCAGGAAGATCTGCCGCTTGCCGTCCCCCGGATTGATCACCTCGACTCCCTCCGGTTCCTCCGGATGCAAAAACGCCTGTGCCACCTCCGGTGCCCCAATCGTCGCGGACAAGCCGATCATGACGGGGGTTCGTTTCATATAGCGGCGCATGCGGGCGAGCAGAGATTGAACTTGCAAGCCCCGGTCCCCGTCGAGGAAGGCGTGGAGTTCGTCGATCACGATGTACTCGACTTCGCGCAGCAAGTCGGGGATGCGGTCGGTCTGGTTGACGAGCAGGGCTTCCAGCGACTCCGGCGTAATTTGCAGGATGCCGCCGGGGTTGGCGAGCCACGTCATTTTTTTCGAACGAGAGACGTCCGAGTGCCACTTGAGCAGCGGGATGTCGAGGCGCTCCGTCAAGCGTTCGATGCGTTCGAACTGGTCGTTGATCAGCGCGCGCAAGGGGGACAGGTACAGGACTTTCAACCCGTTCACGCCCTCGCGTTCCAACAAACTCAACACAGGCAAAAAAGCAGCCTCCGTCTTGCCCGAAGCTGTGCCCGCCATGAGGAGGCAATGTTTTTTGTCGAGGATCGCGGGGATGGAGAGTTCTTGGATCGGCGTGAACCGGCGCCATTCCATGTCCCAGACGATTTTTTGCAACGTGGGGCTGAGAAGTTGAAAGGTCATGGGGAGACCTCCTGAATTTAAATGGAGTCGCAAATTACCAGCACAATGCTCTCTATCATTTTATCCCGGAAATAAAGAAAGAGACCCTGTGAGCTGGCGGATAGGGTCTCTTTCTTCAGAGGTAGGAACCTCTTGCATTCGAAACGTATACGTTTTATCCTACAATGCACCATTTACACTGTCAACGTGTCGCGAACTACTCCAACATCCGCCCCGTAAACCTGCGGGTCTCCGCCTGCGCCAGTTCCAATCTTTCTTGGAAGATCGTCCCGCGATCCATCTCGGGGTTTTGGTGCAGGAGGTTGAGGATGCCGATAAACTCCCGAATCAACTCGCGCGGGGTGATGAACTGCACGCCGCCCGGTCTCGCGAGGGCTTTTTGCACGATTTCGAGGATGTTGTCGTCGGTGACGAGCCGGGTGATGTCGTCCACTTGGTAGAGCGCGGCGTAGACATCGCGCATTTTTTGCAAGAGGACGTAGAGTTCTTCCGCCGACAGCGGGGCCAGTTTGATCACCGGCTGCCGCAAATCGCGGAATTGCTCCGTTTCGTACTGGTTCGTCTGCAACCGCGACTTCAACGCTTTGTACGAGAACAACCCACGCCGCTCGTCTTCCAAGAAATCGGTCGTCCCCATGAACATCAACATGAGATTCGTCGCGCGGCCCTGCGTGCATTCATTGTAAAACTCCAACACCCGCTCGTAGTTTTTGCTGCGCGCTTGCGGGTGGTCGATCTTGTACAAGTTGATCGCTTCGTCGAACAGCACCAGCAAACCGCGATACCCGATCGACGTGATGAACTTCGTCAAGACCTTCACATAATCAAACCAATTGTCGTCGTTGATGATCTCGCGAACGCCAAGGTCGGCACGCGCCTCCGTCTTGGTTCGATACTCCCCGCGCAGCCACTTGATCGAGTATTCCTGCGCTTGTTCATCCCCGCTCAAATAGCCTTGGTAGTACTTCCCGAGCACCGTCGCGAAGTCGAACCCGCCCGACAACTCCTGAATTTCATGGATGACCTTCTGCACTTCGGCGGTGACCAAGCGGGTGAAGCGAGCGTCCGTTGCATCCGGGACGCCGTCGAATTCTTGCTCCACCGCAACTTTCTGTTGCAGATCGGACAGCCAGCGCTCGATGAGCGAACGCAGGGCATTGCCGTTGGGCTTTGATTTCGTGGAGAGGTTCTGGATCAGGTCGGAGTACGTCGCGACCGCTTTGCCGTCGTGGGCGTAGAGGCGGCGATTGGCCGTCAGATCGGTGTAAGCGACCACGAAATTCTCACGGTAGGCGATGTAGCGGGTGAGGGTGGCCATGAAACTTTTCCCCGTCCCGTAGTCGCCGATCAAAAACTTCATGCACGACAACCCGTCGGCAGTCAGGTTCAAGTCCTCCACCAACTGCCGAATCTCCCGCACGCGGCCGACGACCACGTGCTCGATGCCTTCTTGCGGGACGACCCCGCCGCCCATCGATTGGATGATTGCGTTGGCCGCCTTGCGCGTGAGTTTGCTGTTCACCATCTGACTCATCTGCCGTTCACTCCTCCTGTCATCCACGCGACGCCCACTCTCTCAGGGCCGCTTCGTGCTCCTCTGCGATGTAGACCTCGTCCTCGTCGTCTTCCAGCAACGGCTCGAACCCGGCGTCCATCGCGCTTTCGTTGAGCTTCATCACCGTGGCGTCGAGGAACATCCGCTTGAGTTTCAACCATTCGGCCAAGCGGCGGCGTTCCCGCTCCCCGCTCTCGACGAGATGTCGCAGAAACGCCTGCTCTCCACCATTCAGGTTTTCCAAAAACTCCTCCAATTCTCCCGCTTCTATATCTGAAAAAAGCGCAGGAGAGGGAGTCGTAACAGAAACCGTAGAAACCGCCGAAACCACGGGAGCCTCCCGCATCAACGGCTCCTCGGCGGAATTCTCCTCTTGCATCATGTCCACGAGCCACTCCGTCTCGGTCGTCAACGCCTGCACCCTCGACAGATCGAGCACCACAGGCTCCTCCGGCAGTTCGACCGTGAGCGTCGGTTGCACAATTTCAGTTGCAACTCCCGACGCTTTGCCCTCGCGAGGCTCTTTCTTTTTCTCCGGCACTTCCGGCACCGGATAGTCAGACTCCAAGTCCTGGAAGTACAGCGCCAGCGACTCGTCACATTTCAAACGAGGCTTTTTCTCCACACGCCGCAACAAATTCTCGGCATAGCGAAGCGCATGCTTCACGAAATGCACGAACGTGCCCGCCTGCTCATACCGACGAAACCCGTCGAGGTAATACTTCTCATGAATCGGCGTGTTCGAAAACAGATAGATCGTCGGCTCATCCGTATACCGAGCAAACTTATCCAACGGATGCATCCCTTCGATCTCATAAAACTTCCGAAACGCCGCCTGCATCAGCCGCTCGATCTCCGGTTCAATTCCCGGCATGTGCTCCCGATAGAACTGCGACTTCGGCACCCCCGCCACTTTTTGCAAAAACGAAAGCGGGATGTCGCGGTGCCCGAAGCGGTACCAAGACAACTTTTCAAAAAGGTCCCCGGCCGTGCCGTGCGTGTACCAATACAACGCGTTGTCGATTTCGCCCATCTTGAGGTAGAAGTCGCCAATCCAGCGCACGACCGTGACATCGAGCCTCGGCTGGATGTCGTGGAAGTCGTTGTAAAACTCGACCAGCCTCTCCACCGCCAACTGCGGGTCTTGCCTATATTCCAAACTCAACAGTTCAAAGATATGAAGATTCATGTAAGACAGGCTCGTCTTTCGCACATATCCTCGCTCCCAGAGCGACCGCCAATACAAAAACCACTGCAACTGATCCCGGTCGAGATGTTCATGCTTCGGCCAGTTGTGCGAAAATTCTACTTCGGGGGACGAGGTGCCCTGTACATCTCGATAGCGACGCACCGCTTCCCGAAATTGCATGGCTTTCAGTTCCCCAAGTTCCAGAGGCCCTTCACCTCCCGTCTGCCTTGTGTCCTACTCTTCATCGTACCCCTTCCGCTCCTTGCCTGCAACCTTTCCCTGTGATATATTGGGAACCTCTCGTCTGCAAGTGGGGCGAAATACTCTCAAATGGAGGTAACTGATCTTGGAACCTGAGATTCAAAGTGCCTACAACTCAGAGCTGCAGCGGCTCGAAAAAACGGCTGCCGAGATTGAAAGCCAATTGCAGACCCTCGAAGGGATTCCGCGCTATTACGGAGATGATCTGACCGAGCAAGCCTTGGACAACATCCGCGAATCCCAGCGTCAGGCCCTCACGATCGCAGGTCCCGAGCCGTACTTCGGACGGCTGGACTTTGAAGAGGAAGGTCATGACCAACCTGTTCCGCTCTACATCGGCAAAGTCGGCGTGGAGAACATCGAAACGGGCGAACTGCTCGTCATCGACTGGCGCGCTCCCGTGGCTTCGATGTTCTACTCGTTCACAGGCGGGGATGAACCCGCAACCTACGACTCCCCCGACGGCCTCATCCAAGGACTTATCTATCTGAAACGCAACCTCGTCATCCGCAAGCAAATTCTCCAACGCGTGGTCGACGCCTACGAACGAGGCGGCGAAAACCTCGCCGTCGCCGATGAATTCCTGCTCTACCGCCTCGGAGAGAACAAGGACAACAAACTCCGCGACATCGTCTCCACGATCCAAGAAGAGCAGGACAAAATCATCCGTTCCGCCAAAAACCTCGCCCTCGTCATCCAAGGCGTCGCCGGTTCGGGAAAAACGACCGTCGCCCTGCACCGATTGGCGTTCTTGCTCTATCAATACCGCGAAAACGTCCGGGCCGAGCGCATGATTATCTTTGCGCCCAACTCCATGTTCCTCGACTACATCTCCAGCGTCCTGCCCGAACTTGGCGTCGGCGGCATCCAACAGACGACATTCACCGATTGGACGCTGGACCTGCTCGACCAAGAAGTCTCCATGACCGACCCCGCCGAGCGTCTCACCGAATGGTTCGCCATCGGCGAGAACCGCCCGACGCTCACGAACGAAGCACCCGGTCGTTGGAAAGGCTCGCTTCACTTCAAGCAACTGCTCGACGAACAGTTGCAAGCTTACGAAACGACCTTCGTCCCCGAGGCCGACTTCACCCCGTGGGAGGGCGCAACGCTTCGCCACCGAACGGTCCGCGAGTGGTTCCACACCGAATACAAACACTACCCGCTCGCCAAACGCCGTGAGCGTGTCCACGCCCGCATCAAGCGCTGGATGGAGATGGAGCTCGACAAAGTCTGGGAAGTTCATCTCAAGAAAGACTACAAAAAGTCGGGCAGTGCCAAACTCAAAACCTACTTCAAACTCTGGCCCGCGCACACGCCGTTCACCCTGTACAAGCTCTTCGTCTCCGAATTGGAAGAGATGCCGGAAGCTCTGCGCAAGTCTTCCGCCAAGAGCTTCAAGAAAAAGAAAGTCGAACTCGAAGACCTCGCCCCGCTGCTCTACATCCGAGACCGTTTGCACGGCATCGACGGCAACGACGTGTTCGACCACACGGTCATCGACGAAGCGCAAGACTTCTCACCGTTCCAAATTGCTGTGCTCAACGACCGCACACGCGGCAAGTCGTTCACGATCCTCGGCGACCTCTCGCAAGGAATTCACGCCTACCAAGGCATCCGCGACTGGCAAGAGTTTCTGGGGCTGTTCGGCGAGGACGACAGCGCGTTTTTCCGACTGGACCGCAGTTATCGGTCCACGATGGAGATCATTCACTTTGCCAATGTGATCTTGGAGCGCTCCGGCGAGCCTGTGACGCTGGCGAAGCCGGTCTTCCGCTCCGGGGAAAAAGTGGTCGTTCACGCTGTGACTCCCGACCACCGTCTGGAAACCATCCGCCGCTCGCTGGAACACTTGCGCAGCGGAGAGTCCTCCACCGTCGCCGTCATCGCCCGCACGGATGAGGAAGCCCGCGAAATTCACGAGTACCTCGCCGAGCAGGGCATCGAGACGACGCTGATCCACTCCGGCCAACGTCAGTACCGCGGTGGACTCTCCGTTCTGCCTGTGTACCTCTCCAAAGGCTTGGAGTTCGACGCCGTCCTGCTCACCGACGTGGACTCCACCCGCTATGAATTGAACCCGCAGGATGCCAAACTTCTGTACGTCGGTTGCACACGCGCCTTGCACCACCTGTGGCTCTTGCATACGGGCGAAGTCTCGCCGCTGATCTCGGACCTCAGCGACGACATCTACACCCCCGAACTGCCGATCACGTAGAAAAAAGCCTTCGACCTCCTGAGAGGACGAAGGCTTTTTTTGAACGCTACTGCACCAGAATCGCGCCGTAGTGGCCTTGTACATTCAACGTCACCGAGCCGTTGGACACCGTGTACGTCGTGCCGGTGATCTTGTCTGTGAGCGTGGAGCCGTTGGTTACACTCATCTGGTTCACCGGAACGGTGACCGAATGCGTGACGCTGTCGTTGTTCAGAACCACGGCGATGCGGTTCGTGTTGTCAAAACGCCCGTAGGAGAAAATTTTGTTGATGTCGTCCGTTTGCAGCGTCATGAACGAACCGGTGCGCAGAGCCGGGTACTGGTTGCGAATCCCGATCAACTTCTGCGTCAACGCTACAGCGGAGTTCGCGGTGGAGCCCTGTGCCCAGTCGAACGTGCGGCGGTTGTCCGGGTCTGCGCCCCCTTGCATGCCGTACTCGTCTCCGTAGTAGATCGTCGGCGTTCCCACATACGTCATCTGGAAGAACAACGCCAGATACGTTTTCCAAATATCCCCGCCCGCACGCGTGCCAAATCGAGTGATGTCATGGTTGGTCAAGTGGTTCGACATCGCTTGCTGGACATTGGTCGGGTAGTTGGCGCGCGTTCCTTTCAACCAGGAGTCAAATCCGGAAGCGGTGATCGAGGCCGCGTTGTTGCTGTAATCCTTGCCCGTGATCCACTCTGAAACCGGCTGTGTGAACCCGTCGAAGTTGGTCGCACCGTCCCACTGCTTGCCGTCTGCCGTCCACGGATTCGCATTGCCCCAGAATTCACCGAAAATCGCCGCGTTCGAATTCGTGGACTTCACGGCGTTGCGGAACTCCGTCCAGATGTTATGGTTCGTCGCATCCGAACCGTTGTTGCCGTTTGCATCAGCATATTGCGCCGCGTCCAAACGCCATCCGTCAATCGAATACGGCGACGAGAGATAGGTCTTGGCCACCGAGGTCGAGTTGTTATACATCACATTGCGCACCGTCGAACCCGACGCCCCGAAGTTGAGCTTCGGCAGCGTATCAAAGCCCATGAAACTCGCGTACGTGTTCGGCCACGCCGAGAAGTTGTAGTAGCTGGAGTACGGGCTCGACGTCGACTCATACGCCCCCGTGGTCGACGTGTAATTGTTGTACTTGTCGAACCACTGGTGAGCATCTCCCGTATGATTGAACACGCCGTCGAGCACGAGGTATCCCTTCGGTCCGTTCGTCGTGCTGTGGATCGTCGAGGACAAGTTCTGCAAGGTGGTGTTCGAGCCAAACGCCGGATCGACCGTCATGTAATCTTGGGTATCGTACTTGTGAACGGACGGTGCTTTGAAGATCGGGTTGAGATAGACGATGTTCGCACCGAGCGTTTGTTTGATGTAACTCATCTTCTGCGAGACGCCCGCCAGGTCGCCGCCGAAGAACACGAGGTTGTTGTCATAGCCTGTATCCCCATAGACCGAAGCGCCCCACGCTTTTTTCTCCGTCGGAGTGCCTTTGTAGCTGTAGGAGCCCGTTTGTACGTCATTCGTCGTGTCGCCGTTGTAGAAGCGGTCCGGGAAGACCTGGTACATGACGCCGTTTTTCATCCAATCCGGAGTTTTGAAGCCCGGGAGTACGTAAAAGTCGCCCGAGGTCGGCTCCGTACTGGAGATGCCTGCCGCATTGTACCAAGCGGTTTTGGTGCCGTCGGTGATCTGGAAGCGATAGTATTTCGCCGAAGCACTCGCCGGGAGCGTGCCTTGCCAGATGTCATAGATTCCGGTTGCGTCGTTTTGCAACCAACTCATGGGGACGGTGTGGAACGCGCTGTCTCCCGAGTCGTAGTATTTGATCGTAGCCGATGTGATGTCGCCTTTGTACGTGCGGAATTTCAAGGTGATGCTCTGTGTGGAGGTCGGCTCTGGCGCACTGTCATAGACCGGGCCTTGGTCGTGGAACAACCCGTTCCACTCTACGTTGTTGTCGTTGGATGCTGCGTACACGGGATTCGAGAACACCGCATACGGAATTGCCACGGTCGCAAACAGCGCAACCGTTTGCACTGATTTGAACAACTTGCTCTTGCGCATTTTGCTCATGAGTCTTGCCTCCCTTTGTATGTGCGTGCAAAGCTTGTTTCACTTTATTTACTGAAACCGCTTTCTATAAATCATAATCCTTACGATGTACTTTGCCTAGAGGTAATTTCTGATTTTTTAATATTCTATACCCTGTAACGAAAAAACGTAAAATGGTTCCAACTAAGTAAGAACATGTAGATCGAGGGAGGCGTGTCGTATGCAACGATGGAGTAGATGGGTACTGGGCGGAGTGTTGGGGCTCGGAGTGTTGGGGGTTGTCTATTCGGGGCTCAACGAGGGGAACAAGATCGATCCTATACAAGGTCTCGCCTATTCACCGGACGGCAAGACGTTGTACCTCGCGACGGATACGGGAATCCTGCATTACTCAGACGAAACCGGCTGGGTCAAGCCTGAGAAGCAACAGCGAATCTCCGGCTTCACCGCCGCTCACGATGCCCTATACATAGGAAACGACGGTTTGCAAAAAAGCACCGACGGCGGCAAAACATTTGAAAAAATCGGGGCAAGCGGCCTGAAGTTCGACTTCCTCGCCGCCTCGTTGCACGGCAACACGATCTACGCCTACTCGTTGAAAAACGGCCTCACCTACACCCAAGACGAAGGCAAAACGTGGACGCATGTCGCCGCCAAAGGTCTTGAAGGCGATGAAATCCTCTCTCTCGCCGCCAATCCCGAAGACGACCGCTGGATTGGTGTAGGAACCAAGAGGGGCATGGCGATGTCCGGTGATCGCGGAGAAACGTTTGATGTGGGCTATTCGGAGAATGTGATGGCCGACAACACCCCGGTGACGGCGTTGCTGTTTGACTCGCACGACCCGGACCTTCCCGTAATGGGTCTTTCGTACAAAGGGACACCGCAGATCGCGATTGGCCCTTTTTCCCCGAAATTGTACATCTCTTCGATCAAAGGTGGCCCAGGCTTCTGGAATCAACCGCTCAAGAAACTCTACGCCCTGCACCCGAACGACGAAGCCACGCACATTCTCGCCAATCCCTCGTCAGGAACCGACTACATCATCACCACGAACAAGGGCGACGTGATTCGCTTCTCCCCGCTGTCCAGCGCGTATCCCAAGAAACTCATCGACCACGGAACCCTCCTACAACCATAGAAAACAGAAAAAAGACCGGGCCCGCACAGGCCCCGGTCTTTTTTTGCGTACTCTCTTAGGAGTTTTGCTCTTCGCGCGGGTCGACTTGACCGTCCGGCTCGAAGTTTTTCTCAAACTCGTCGAGTTGCACTTGGAGTTGCTCCAGCACTTGGTCCCCGTTGATCTGTTCCGTCTGGGTGACATCGTGCATCGGATGCATGAACATCCCGCTGTTCGCCTGCGTGGCAACCAACGCTTGAGCGTTCTCAATCGGTTCGGTGACATATTGACGGTTGTCGGTGGATTCGTCCCCCGAAAGGTTCTGCACGGGGTAGTTCGGGTCTTCCGTCAACCGCAGTTGCTTCTGGTTCGTGAAGTCCTTGAAGCTTTGCTTTTCACCTTTCGTCACTGTGCAAGCCCCCTTTGACCAATGGTCTTGTCGTAGGTTGCCCGGTGACGCCGTCCGTCATCCCGAGGTCGGATTCTCCGCCGCTTCCAACAGATTCTGCAACATGTTCCGCCAGTTGTCAGCCAACGCGGGCACGGCGAGAATCTTGCGGAGAGCGTCCGCGTTTTTCTTGTCATGATAGACGGTGTGCATGCAGAAATCAGCGGTAACTCCGTGGAGGTCGCGCTCCAACAGCCGAACATCGCTGTCCTTCGCGATGTGACCCTCCTGAAGCGTTCGGAAAAAATACCCGCTCTTCGCCTGCAACGCCGTCTGCTGGAACAGTCCGTTCACGTCGAGCTTCAGATCGATCGTCTTGCAGGGAATCCGCGCTTGGGTCACTTGTACGACCGCTTCTCCCACTTGGTAGGTGTCCCCGATGCACACCTGCTCTTCGGTCAGCCCCCGAAGCGTGAGATTTTCCCCAAACGCCCCCGGAGGAAGTTCGATGCCGAAATGCTCGTTCCAATGCGCATAATGCTCGGCCGGATACACGCAGAGAGTGCGGGCTTCTCCCCCGTGGTGCTTGGTGTTCGCCACATCGTTGCCTTGCAAATTCGCGAAGGACAGCCAGAGCGGGCCGTCGACCGGCGCTTTGTAGATGCCGGTCACGGAGTCCTCGTCGCCGAACTTCACCTGCTTCGGCTCCCCTGTATACAAGCCTACGATCTCAATGCTCATGCTTGTGTAAACTCCAAACGATTGCCCCACGGATCGTTGACGAAGAATCGGATCACGCCCGGAATCTCGTCGTTGTCTTTGATTTCGATGCCCTTCTCCACCAGGAAGTCACGCAGTTCGGAGATGGCGTGTACGGCGAAGGCCGGATGCGCTTTTTTCGCAGGGGCGAATGGTTCTTCGACCCCGATGTGCAATTGCTGAGCCCCGCACTGGAACCAGCAGCCGCCGCGAACTTTCAACTTCTCCGGCTTCTCCAACTCCTCCATCCCCAACAATTCTCCGTAAAAGCGTCTCACTTCGTCCTCGACGCCCTTGGGAATCGCCACCTGTACGTGGTCCAACCCTGCGTATTTGAAACTCATCCACAATCCCTCCAGTCAGAATCTTCCATGCTCGATAGCTTCATTGTACCCCTGACTCTGCCGTTTGTCATGAAAAAAAGACCCGCGCGTTGGCGGGTCTCATCTAGTGTTTCGGGATCATCTTCGCCCGTTCGGCTGAAGAAAGTCGCGGGCAGGTGTAGCACGGCGGGCGGTCTGCAAATTTGTAGGCGAGGCAACACGTCTGACGTACGCGCACCCATTGCGGAGGCTCTGCTTCTTCGAGAAACACTTTGTTGCACGCACAGGAGAGCGGCGGAGTTTTCGTCATGCCAGGGCATGCCATCAGCGCTTCAAAGTCCCGCAGGGCGCGGTCTTGCAACGTCTGCTCTTGGGTCAGCACCTCTTCGTACAGCCAACAGCTGTAGTTGCCGAGGTTCCCCCACATGACACGCAGGGAAAGTCCGATCTCCGTGGCAATTTGCAACGACAACCGTCCGAGGTTGTCGTCAAACAGCGAGCGAAACACCGCGCGGCGCAGGCTGTCCTCTTTTTCCAAGTTCTCAAAAGGTGCCGTGCGCGTTTCCGGCTTGTGGAGGACGAGTCTTGCAGGCAGGTCGTCTACGAGCACGATCTCCACCGATTCGGCGGGGGCGAGAATTCCGAGACGCAGGCGGGTCAGCGGGGTCAAGATCGAGATCAGCAACTGCGCACAATACCTTTTTTGAAAAAGCGACGCAGCGGCGGCGAGGTCGTCCGTGTTCATCCGACGTGCCACACGCTCGATCACCTCACGCAGGCGCGGGCCCTCCAGCAGATCTTGCACGCGGAGAATTTCTTGGTAGGGGCCGTCCGGGGGCGTGTCTACCGTGAAGGAGAGCTCGATGCCTTGTGCGTTCAAGTCGTGTAGTGTGCGAGTCAACGGGTCGGTCGTGATCATGGGTCGCTGTCCCTCCTGCCGTTCAATTGATTTTCATTCTCAATGATAAAGGGACGAGGAGGATTTGTCAATTTTGATAAAGGGGCCGCTTTTGGGGAAGTGTTTAGAAAGACTGGAGAACCACGGACGAGGGAGGTTTTTTTGAACCATGACGGAAAAAAAGCAAGCATTTCCCCCGCAGCACCAAAACCAGCAACCGGGCATCGAGTCGGAGATGAACCCGCGCCCGAAGTACGAGAATCAAGGTTACAAAGCGGCCGGCAAACTGGCGGGCAAAGTTGCCTTGCTCACAGGCGGTGACAGCGGAATCGGGCGGGCCGTTGCCGTGCTGTATGCAAAGGAGGGTGCCGATGTCGCGATTGTGTACCTGAACGAGCAGGGGGACGCCGAAGAAACCAAACGAGCGGTGGAAGCGGAGGGCCGCCGCTGTCTGCTGATTCCGGGCGATGTCGGTGACGAGGCGTTCTGCCGGGATGTCGTGGCGAAAGTCGTACAGGAGTTTGGCAAATTGGATGTGTTGGTGAACAACGCCGCCGAGCAACACCCGCAGAAAAGCCTGCTCGACATCACAACCGAGCAGTTGGAGCGCACGTTCCGCACGAATATCTTGGCGCAATTCCATTTGAGCAAAGCGGCGTTGCCTCATCTCAAGGGAGGCAGTTCGATCATCAACACCGCCTCCGTCACCGCCTATCACGGGCACAAGGAGCTGATTGACTACTCCGCGACCAAGGGGGCGATTGTCACGTTCACCCGTTCCCTGTCGTTGACGCTCGCCGACCAGGGCGTTCGCGTGAACGGGGTTGCCCCCGGCCCGATCTGGACACCGCTGATTCCTTCGACGTTCACTTCCGAGCAAGTTGCGACATTCGGGACGACGACTCCGATGAAACGCGCCGGACAGCCGGAGGAAGTGGCCACCGCGTATGTGTTCTTGGCGTCTGACGATTCTTCGTATGTGACGGGGCAGATCTTGCACGTCAACGGCGGCGAGATCGTGAACGGATAAAAAAAAAAGACTCGGCCCGCGACGGGTCGAGTCTTTTTTTCCTTGCCTGCCTTACATGGTGTGCTGCCCGAAGAATTGGAGCGTGCCTTTGGGGAACGTGTTGTATTCACCCGCTTGCGAGAAACTTTGCGAGCCGGTCCGGATGCCGGACTTGCGGATGATCGTGCCGCCGTTCGGCATGAATTGATTGTGTGAATTCGGGTCGCCGAGGACGTCGACGACGCGAGTGCCCTGTTTCAGAACGAGACCTGTGAAGTTGAACGTGTTCGGGTTGTAGGCATCCACTTCATCGTTGTAGTACCAGGCGTTGATGATGTCGAAGAAATCGTAGAAGATCGAGTCGATCAGGATGTACGGCATGGTCGGATAGGCATCGTGGAGCGGAACGTTGACGACGCTCATCGTATTGGTATTCTTCATATACCGATACACATCGACCGAATACCCTGTGGCCATGTCACCCGGGCTCCCGTTTCCGTTGTAGAACATCTCGATGGCAATTCGACCGTCTCCCGCATCCAAGTATTGAGAGAAGTAGAGTTCGGATGCGCCTTGCGGGTCGGCGACAACATTGAAGACCGCGGCCGTACCGTCCGCTGCTACGACCCACGTGGTCAGAGGAGAAGTCGTTCCCGGTGTTGTCCAGACCGTTCCATTGAGCGGTGTCGGTCCCGTGAAGGTGGAATCCGGCGTGCCTTCATAAATTTTGAAGGACGTCTGGTTGGGGAAGAGCGTGGACAAGTCGTAGTTGATGTTTTCTTTGACCCCTTGTTTGGTGTGAATGGTTACTCGCCCATTGGTTACGAGAGGCGCAGTGATGACATTCACATCGTAGGTGGCGGTTCCACCCTTGCCGTCTGATGCGGTGACGGTGACCGTCGTGCTTCCCGTCCCTGATCCGGGCGAGAGGGTCAGCATGTTGCCGGAGACGCTCGCCGTCGCTGCTTGGGCCGAATTGCTGACAGCGGTGAAGGTCAGTGTATCCCCGTCTGCGTCGCTGAACAACTGCGCCAGATCGTACGAACGGTCATTCGTCACGGTCGGCGTCAGAACTTGCGTATAGATGGTTGCCACCACTTCCGGCGCTTGATTCTGCGAAGGGTTCGGTGTGGCAGCGAGAACCGTTACATTGAACGTGGTCGACTCCGCAGCACCCAGACTGTCCGTTGCCGTGAGCGTAATCGTCGCAGTCCCTGCAGTCAACGGATGAAGAGTCAATTGCGAACCGACAGCCGTTGCCGTTGCAACGCCCGCATCGGACGAGCTGGCATCAAACGTCAGAACATCTCCGTCCGGATCGGTGAAGACGGTGGACAGATCAAGCGTGTAGTCCGCCGCTCCGACGGTTACCGTCTGGTTGCTCGGTGCACTGCTTACCATCGGTTTTTGATTCGGCGCGGGCGGGGCCGGGTTGACGGTCACGACAAATGTCGCGGTCTCCGCTTCTCCGTGGCTGTCCGTTGCGGTGAGCGTAATTGTCGAAGTCCCCACTGCCAATTGATGAAGAGTCAGTTGCGAACCGACGGCCGTTACCGTTGCTACGCTCGCATCTGACGAGGTGGCAGTAAACGTCAGGGCATCTCCGTCCGGATCGGTGAAGATTGTGGACAGATCAAGCGTGTAGTCCGCTGCCCCGACAGTTACCGTCTGGTTGCTCGGTGCACTGCTTACCACCGGTTTTTGGTTCGGAGCAGGCGGGGCCGGGTTGACGGTCAATTGGAATGTTTTCTCCAACTCCCCACCGCGTCCGTCCTTGGCTTTCACCGTCACGGTTGTCGTTCCCGCCGCAACTGGGTTCAACGACAATTGCCCGCTTGCAAGCCCGGATGTCGCAACGCTCGTGTCTGCCACCGACGCTTCGTAGGTCAATGTGTCATTGTCCGGATCACTGAACAAGGCGTTCAAGTCTACAGTCGTAGGCCCGCTGCCCACGGTCGCCGTTTGATCTGAAATCGCAGCGGAAGTGGGCGGGAGGTTGACCGTCACGTAGAAGCTCGTGTTGACTTTTTGGGAATTAAAGTCATCCACGGCGACCGTGATCTTGGCTTTGCCTTGTTTCAGAGGTGTAAACGTGACAACTCCGTTGGCGTCCACGCTGACTTTGCAAGTGCTGGGGCCAGTCGATGCCACGATATAGTGCAAGACAGACTGCTCCTCATCATGGAAATAGGGAGCCAAATCGAACGGCAAGTTGGTACCGCCAAGCGTGACCACCTGATCCGGTATCGCAGAGAGCAACACAGGAGCCGTATTGGTCGTGCCCGATCCGGTCGGAGTGGACAATCCCGAGATGGAGTTCGCGGAAACGCCCGCGCCCAAAGCCACGCTGGAAACGGTCAGACCTTGCCCGACTTGTACTTTCGAACCCGCATCGAGCACTTGCAGTTTGCCGACCGTCCCGCTGTTGTTCAGCGTAACGGGAGCGGCCGTCTGTACAGAAACGGTGCCGATGTTCGCATTGCCGGTCAACGTGACAGGTTGGCTCCCCGACATCACGAGCGTCCCCAAAGTTCCTTGCACTTCCACTTGGCTCGCCCCGTCTGCCAGCGTAACTTGACCGACGTTTGCCGTCGCGCTTCCGACGATTGCAGCGTCTGACGAAAGAGTCATTTGGTCGACGGACGTCGTGCCCGTCGCTTCCACGCGGACATTTTGTTTGCTGACATCGACGTTGCCCAACTGCGAGTCTTCAAACACGACCGTGTTGCGGTCGCCGCCTTGGACAAACGTGGTGCCCTCCACGCTCAGGTTGCGAGCGGAGAAGTCATTGGCGAGCTGAGATCCGATCTTGAAGTCTCCCTTGACGGTGAGATTCTGCACGCTGAGGTAGTCTCCCGCCAACGAGAGACCGCCGTCAAGCGTCGCCCCCTGTCCGTCAAGCACCAAGTTGCCGCTGAACTCTTGCTGGCCGGAACCTGCCGCCGCGCCGTTCGCATGCAGTTCCAGCGCTGTGAGCTTGTCAAGTTTGCGACCCGTCGACTCAAACTTGAGAGTTGCTCCCTGCAAGACCTTGGCATTCTGCGGGTTCAACAAACCCTTGACGCCCTCTGACAATTGATACGGCACGCCGTTGATCCACACGCGATCCGCTTCAACCGCTCCAAGCGTACTCAAACGCTCCTTCGGGAAAAAAGTCTGCAACAACATCTCTGCGACCTCTTGTCGTTGCAGAGAAGCGGCCGGAGCGAACTTGCCGCCCTCTGCCTTCATCGTGCCAAGTGCCAAGAGAGTGCGGACATACGGTTGCGCCCACGAAGAGACCCCGCTCCAATCCGACACGGGAGCATCCGGGTCCCGCGGTTGAACGAGCGGTTGCTGCGAAGCGCGCGCGAGCAACACCGCCAACTCCTGACGCGACAAGAGCTCGGTCGGACGGAACAAGCCGTTCCCGTCGCCTTGCATAATTCCTGCGCTTCGAACCGCTTCGATTGCAGAAGAGGCCCACCCGTTCGGGTCAACGTCCGAGAATGAAGTTCTTCCCTTCGAGAGCGGAAGTTGCAACGCCTCTTGGATCACAACGGCCAATTCCTCCCGCGTAAGACTGGAAGTCGGACGGAACGCACCGTTCGGGTCTCCGTGCAGCAACCCCTGTTGGACCGCTTCCCCAATTGCTTGTTGCGTCTGGGCCGGAACTCCCCCCAGGTCGACAAACGATCCCGTTGAGAGCGTGTTGGCCGCCATCGCTGCAGACGGACTCATCGTCGTCGTCAAAACCAGCGTAGCCACCAACCATTTCGCCACTTGCTTTTTCACCCGCGGTCACTCCTTGAAGTCATCTATTGTTTTCTCTGTATAAATCGCTTATGAAAGATACTACTACCATTATAGTTGAGAGACATTTAAACGTAAACTTTAAGTTTTTTTCTAATTAAAGGTATTGCACCCAGAACGTGGTTCCCCTACGATGGAAGCACATACTTGATTGGACCCCGAGGAGGAACCATTCCATGATTCACTATCGCAACGAGAACATCACTGTCTTCCAAAGCCACCTCCAACAAACCACGTCGACCGTTCTCCAAACGCCGGACCTCGTCTTGGTCGTCGACCCCTGCTGGCTGCCGGGCGAAGTGGAAGAGATTCGCCAACACGTCGAAGCCATCCGCGCCGGACGCCCGCTCTATTTGTTGTTCACACACGCAGACTGGGATCACATCATCGGCTACCGTGCGTTCCCGGACGCAACCGTCATCGCGTCTCAAGCCGTCCACACCTATCCGGACGTTGATCGTCAGCGCAAACTGGATGCCATCCGGAACTTTGACGGCAACTACTACCTCGATCGTCCCTACCCGATCGAGTTTCCGTCCGTCGATCTCGTCATCGAACACGACGGTCAACTCCTCACGTTCGGGGACACGACGCTCACGTTCTACCACGCGCACGGACATACCAGGGACGGACTGTTCACCATCGTCGAGCCGCTTGGCGTCTTCCTCGCCGGAGATTATCTCTCCGACGCCGAGTTTCCCTTCATCTATTACAGCAGCACCGAGTACGACACTACGATGCAAAAAGTCGAACAGATCCTGCAAACTCATAACATCTCGCTCCTCGTCCCCGGACACGGCTCCGCGACTCAACACACAGATGAGATTCGCCGCCGCACCAAGGAATCACTTGCGTACATCGCACAAGTTCGCGATTGCGTGCAACACGACAAGCAAGCCGAATTGAGCGCGATGATCGACCCCTGGAAGTATGCGCCCCAACTGCGCCGCTTCCACCAAGACAACATCGACAGAATCACCCGCGAACTCCAAGCATGAAAAAAATCCTCCTCGCCCCCGACTCCTTCAAAGGCTCTCTCTCCGCCCCCGCCCTCTGCGTCGCAATGACCCAAGGAATTCGACGGGTCTTCCCGCACGCAGAGGTGCTCTCTTTGCCACTGGCAGACGGAGGCGAGGGCACGATGGAAATTCTCGTCCAAGCAACAGGAGGTCACTTGGTACACGTGGACGTCACCGACCCGCTCGGCCGTCCCGTCCAAGCAGCGTATGGCGTGCTGCCGAATCACACAGCGGTCATCGAACTCGCCCAAGCATCCGGCCTCACCCTGCTTCTCCCCGACGAGCGCAATCCGTTGCGTACCACAACGTACGGCACAGGTGAACTTCTCAAACACGCGCTCGACGCCGGGCATCGTCAGTTCCTCATCGGACTTGGTGGAAGCGCGACCAATGACGCGGGAGCCGGCCTCTTGCAAGCCCTCGGCCTCAAACTGCTCGACACGGAAAAAAAGGACCTTCCCCGTGGCGGGTCGGCCCTTGCCCAACTACACGACATCGACGCGTCCGATCTCGATCCCCGCTTGCAGGAGTCCCGTTTTCTCCTCGCATCAGACGTCCAAAACCCACTTACCGGCCCAGCGGGAGCCTCTGCGGTCTTCGGCCCGCAAAAGGGGGCGTCCCCCGAGCAAGTTCCCCAACTCGACCTCGCTCTGACGCGATTTGGAGACGTTGTTCATCAACACCTTCAACGACTCGGCGGCCCGATGAACACAGCGATTTCAGTCGATACCGACTTCCTCACACTCCCCGGCGGGGGCGCGGCAGGCGGCACGGCGGCGGGTTTGCTCGCGTTCTTGCCTTGCACCCTCCGCCCCGGCATCGAAGTCATCCTCGAAACCTTGCGTTTTGAAGACCACCTGCGGGACGCCGACCTCGTCCTCACGGGCGAAGGCCGTCTCGACGACCAAACGCTGTCCGGCAAAACCATTGCCGGCGTCTGCCGTCTCGCACGACTCCATGAGGTTCCCGTCATCGCCCTCTGCGGCAGTACGGCACTCACGGGCGTCGAACTTGACGAACTCGGCCTACAGGCCGCTTTTTCCCTCGTGCCCGGTCCTTGCTCGCTCGATGACGCGCTGCTCCATGCCGCCGCTTGGACGGCCGACCGCACCGAACAACTTCTTCGCCTGCTTCGCCACTAAAAAAAGCCAAGGTCCGCTCCGCGGCCCTTGGCTTTCCTTTTCCCTACAGCATCAATTTCAGCAAGGCTCCATACATCAACGCCACCGTCACAAACGACAGCGGTACCAAGATTTTGAACGAACGGTGCTGGGTTTTGTGCCGGAATTTCTTCATCCCCATCTCAATCCCGATGCACCCACCCGCAAACGAGAGCAGAAAAAGCGTCCGCTCCCGCACTCGCTGTCCGCCGCGCTTGGCTTGTCGTTTGTCGTAGCCCATCAGCGCATATGCATACACGTTCAGCCCTGCAAACAGGGCGAGCAAGATCAGAATGCCCATGCCTTACTTCCCTTCTGTCATCAGCTTCTTCCACGCCAGATACGAATACAAGAACGGGAACACCAACATCGAACCGGCAAAGACCACGCCGAACACCCACGCCGCCACATCGCCCGGCAAAAAGGCGCAGACCAATGCGACCAGCCCTGTGATGACGATCAACGGCCCGTTGGCGCGGTGTGTGCGTTTCCAGACGTCCTCGTTGGCGAGCGTCCACGGCGTTTTGATCCCGACGAAGTAATTATAGCGCACTTGCCCCATGTAGTTGCCGGTCAAGATCAGGAACAACCCGAGCCCGATCATCGCAAACATCTGCATGTTGAAGTCATACCCGAGGTTGTAGAATACCACCACCGTCACCACCGCCGACAGGAACAACGTCATCGCCATGCGGAAAATTTCGTACACATGGTCGAACTTGTCGTAGTTCTCCGAGCGCGGGTCGATGCGGCGCGTCACTTTCATGAACAGGGGCACCCCGAGAGTCAGCAGGACCGAAACGCCGAGAAACGTCCCCTTGCTCTCCCACCCGTTCGCGTCTCCCCCCAAGCCGAAGTGCGTCGCCATCGAATCCGGCAGAGAGCCGTATACCAGAGCAAAGTACACGATCGGGAGCAGGCCGATCACCGCAAGCAAGAGGTCTCGCCAGCCCCATTTGATTTTGGATTTCATCGATCCTCATCTCCTTTTTCTCCATCCATCCCCAGGACTTCAAAAAACCAACTCATGACTTCCTGCACCACCGTGGTATTCAGCGAATACACGATGTTCTGCCCATGACGCTCGTCATAGACAAGCCCTGCAGTTTTCAGTGAATTCAAATGGTGGGAGATGCTCGGCTTCGTCATGGAAAAATGCTCGGCGATCTCGCCCGCCGTCCGATCACGCTCGCGCAACAGCTTGATAATCTGCCGCCGTGTCGGGTCGGACAACGCCTTGAACGACTCGTTCATGAAATCCCCCTCCCCCTTAGATATTTAGAGAATCATCTAATTTAATCATACGCGCAGCGAAACCCCTTGTCAATTTTGTTACAAAACTGCAATCTATTCACTGTAACGTTCTGCCCAAGTTCGGGTCAAATTATACAACATTTCTGATAATACGGAGGGATCTCCTTATGAAAAAAGTTTCGTTCGACCTCTTTCTCGAAACCGTCCAAGAACGCCGCCTCGCGCACGGCTTGCGCTCGACTCCCTTGCAAGGAGTCACGTTCCTGCACGATCTCTCCCCGGATGCCAAGCAAAACCTCGACATTCTTGACGAGGTGGCCCATGCGCTGAAACTGGACATCTCCCGCCATTCGTTAAAGGCCGACTATCTTTCTCCGTACCTCCGATACAACCTGCAAGACCTCTATGATGCCTTCGTCCGCCATGCAGCAGAGCGTGCGTTCCAACGCTCCCGCAAATATTGGTACGCCGTCGCCTTTGCACTCGCAGGCGTGACGTTGTACGAGTTTTTCGTGGAAGTTGCGGTCTTGCAATGCATCTTGCTTGCGACGATCACTTCGGGAATCTTTCAATACCTTCGCGGCGGCTCCGCTTCTTAAAAAAACGACCGAACCCGGATGCGGGTTGGTCGTTTTTTTTCTACAAAGAGGTCACGAAGCGTTGCAGGCGATCCAACGCTTCCTTGAGCGATTCCATCGAATACGCATACGAGATGCGCAGGAACCCTTCCCCATATTCGGAAAAAGCGTCCCCCGGCACGACGGCGAGTTGTTCCTGCTCCAAGAGGCGCACGCAAAACTCCAAGGACGGAATCCCGAAGTGTTGAATCGACGGGAACAAATAGAACGCCCCGTCCGGTTTCACGCACGGCAGACCCATCAGGTCCAAACGGTCATGCACGTAGTCGAGACGTTTGCGGTATTCAACGCGCATGGCGAGCGCATCGTCGACGCCGTGGGTCAACGCTTCGAGTGCGGCGTACTGCGAAACGGACGAGGCGCACGAAACGTTGTATTGGTGGACTTTCAAGATGTGTTGCGAGATGGCGGCCGGTGCGAACGTGAAGCCGATTCGCCAGCCGGTCATGGAGTGCGACTTGGACAGGCCGTTGATCACGATGGTTTTGTCGCGCATGCCCGGCTCGTGGACGATGGAGCGGTGGCCCTCTTCGCTGTAGACGAGCTCGCTGTAGATCTCATCGGAAACCACGAAGACTTCACGGTCGCGCAAGAGATCTCCGATTCCCTTCAAGTCTTCGCGGGAGAGCACGACTCCGGTCGGATTGGACGGGTATGGCAAGAGGACGGCGCGAGTCTTGTCGGTGAGTTTCGCCTCAATGGCTTCCGGCGTCATCTTGAATCCGGTCTCGCGAGTGTCCACGTAGACCGGGATCGCTCCGCATTGCTTGATGATCGGTTCATATCCCGGATAGACAGGTCCCGGCAGAATCACTTCGGAGCCTGGGACGAGAATCGTGCGCAACGTGATGTCGATCGCTTCGGAAGCGCCCGTCGTGGTGATGACCTCCGTTTCCGGGTCGTACTGTTGGCCGTATCGGGTGGCAACGAAATCACAAGCGGCTTTGCGCAACTCGAGCAGGCCGGCGTTGTGCGTGTAGACGGTGCGGTTGGCGTCGAGTGCGCGCTTGGCCGCTTCTTTGATATGCTCGGGTGTCGGGAAGTCCGGCTGACCGAGCGTCAAGGAAATCGCGTTGGGGTAGGCCGCCACGCGATTGGAAAATTTGCGGATGCCGGAGACTTGAATCTCGCGGACGTTTGGGTTGATGAGGTGTTCCATCGAACTGTTCATCCCTCTCTGGCTGTCAGATACGCTCTTGCTTTCTATCCTACCATAAAAAAGGAAGTCCCCGTGTGCGGAGGACTTCCCTTTTTTCTACCCTTAGTTGAACGGAATGGTGAGCTTGGATTGCGAGCCTTCCGACGTTCCGGCGTTGACACGAAGCGTGGTTGCGCTGTTGCCGATCGCATTCCAGACTTGGATGCGGACTTTGCCGTTGCTGAGGTTTTGGAACGTACCGCTGGCCGATTGCAGACCTTGGGTTTGCTTGTAGTCTTCAAAGCCCACGACGTCGTTGGTCGGGAAGTACGAGTAGGTCTCCGTGCGATCCCACGTACCGTCCCCCGTGAAGTCGTATTGCACTTGCGCTTGTACGCCGTCCGCAATGTTCGCGCCTGCGTCAACGAACAGGTCAAATCCCGTGGCTTTCGTGGAATCGTAGGTCCCGCTCACGTTGCTGATCGTGTAGACGGACGGGTTGGTCGGCGTACCGTCGTGGTTGACACCGCCGGCAGACGCAATCGTGTCGGTCAAAGCTGTGGTGCCTGCGGTCGTGCTGAGGGCACCGCCGCTTTTTACATAAAAGAGATTGCCTGTGGACGGGGTCGGATCGGTGCCGCCACCGCCACCGCCGCCGTTGTTCGGAGCGGCTGACGTCGCGATGGAGTTCGCCGGGACGCTCAGGGTCTTGCCGTCGGAGAAGGTGACCGTCTTCGCTGTGGAGGAGGCGTTGTACGCGACGTAGTTGCGGGTTGTGCCTTTTTTGTAAACGGCATAGAGCGGTGTGTTGGCCGTGACGGTGGTATCGAGTTGGCCGAGCACGTTCAGCTCATGCAGCCAGTGGTAGGTGTGCGCTTTGGATTCGCCCTCTTCCGGCGTGTATCCGGGGTTGGCGTTGAACAGCGCAATCGCCCCCGCCGGATCGTAGAGCGCTTGGTACTCCCAGAGGATATCGGCCCAAGACGTCCACGCATTGGAGTTGCCGTTCTCCGCTTTCAACTGGTTTAGGAAGTTTGCGGAGTAGGTCGGCGAATACCCGAGGTAGTTGGACGCCGCCGTGACCGGCAAGATGTTGATGCCGCGAATCTTCTGCACATCGGCGGTGAACCAAGTCGCATAGTCGGACTTGCCGCCCCAGATCATCGAAGAGTAGTTGTGGTTGAAGCCCGGTTTGAAGTTCGTGCCGTCGACGTTGAACCAGTATTGGTTGACCGCTTGGGTCTCCGTTGTGTACAGGTAGATGCCGAGGTCGCGAATCTGCGTGTTGCCGGTCTGCTCCCCCCAGAGGATGAGCGCCGCCCACGCGTTGACCGCTTCCGAAGAGGACTCTTGGTTGTTGCCGTCCCCGAATTTCGCATGACCGGAAGCCCACGAATGCCCCGCGTACGGGTCAAAGTTGCGCAGGAACGGGAACGACGTATCGGTACGGTCCCAGTTTGCGATGTCTTTGACCACCGTGTTGACCATGCCGCCCCAGTTGCCGCTCTGTGCCCATGCCGGGTTGTTGCGCGCCACTTCGGCAGCGGCGCGAATCCAGTAGCCGTAATGGAAGTGGTGGTCGTTGAGCTCGTTGTTCGAGCCGTAGCTTGCCGGATAGCCGATCAGCGTGCCCCAGTTGTTGTCGTAGTAGAACAAGTTGTTCGCTTTGACAGCGCCCGTGGAGTCTGTCGCTTTGAGATATTCGCTCAACTTGCTCTCCAAGAACGACTCGAAGTTGTTGACCGCCGCCGTGTTTCCGAGTTGCTGGGCCACCGGAACGAGGTTCGAGATGCGTTGCAGGTACTTGCCGCCCCAGTAGGAGTCGGCCGAAGTGCCGAAGTTGTGGTTGTTCACTTCGGTGCGCACCTGCTCAACGTAGTTGTTCAACGTCGCCGCATCATAATCACCGACCGGGGGCAGGTACGGGGTGATGCCTTGGTACGTCAGCGCCGTGGTGAAGGACGAGCCTGTGACCGTCTTCATCGTGCCCCGGATGCTGTCGTATGTGTACGAGGACAGCGGGGTCGTCGTCGACTTCCACTCATGCGGGTACAGCGCCATGATCGTGCCGGTCTGGGTGCCTTCCTTGGGTGTCGTCGTCACATTGTAGGTGGTGCTGACTTTGGAAGTCGACGCGTTGTACGACCACGAAACTTTCGTATCGGTTACAAACGAGTAGGCATAGGCTTTGAACGCGTTCAACGTCGCGGCCGAGTTGTCGGGGAGGACGGCGATGGAGAGATAGTTTTTGCCGCCCAAATTGTTGGTGAGCGTCGAAGTTCCCACACCCGACCAAGCGGAGCCGGTGGGACCGAACAGCGCGTAATGTCGTCCGTTTACGGTGACCCCCAGCACGTTCGACCCGTTGCCGCCGGACCAAACGGTCGGCGTACTGCCAAACGTCAACTTCGGCGTGGTGCCTGCGAAAGTGCTGTACACAAACGGCAGACCGTGCCCGCTGGTCACGCGCATCGAGTTGGCGCCGTTGCTCCAGAGCATCGAAACCGTCCAGTCCGAGTACCCGTCGACTTTGGTATCCGGGTAGGTGCCCGCCACCGTGCCGAGCGTCATGTCATTTTGCATCGAGCCGTACATCGTATTGGACGCTGCGCTTTGGGTCGGATAGCCGAGGGCGAGGCCGGACTGCCCCGCTTGAACGGCGAGCGGATGCGGGAACATCGCGTCCGAGTATTGCTCCCACGCCACCGAGCTCCACCAATCGTTGGTCGGCATGGCGCCGGTGACGTTGGCCGTTTTGTAGATCGCGCCTTGCACACCGGTCTGTCCGGCGGGCAGTGCCGTGGTGTAACTGCCGGCTCCCACAGCGACCGTCGTTCCTGCAAACCCAACCCCGGCACCCGGCCATGTCAGCGCCGCCGCCGTCACCAAGGATGTGCCGACGCCCACCCAGGTTTTCTTTTTGCTCATGTGAAATCCTCCCTTTTTATAACCTTCACACCGTTATTTCCAATAGTCTCTGCAAACCAACGCGCACTGTCCTTCGGGAAACGTTCTTGCGTTTCATAATCCACATACACGATGCCAAACCGCTTGGAGTACCCGAACGCCCACTCGAAATTGTCGAGGAACGACCAAACGTAGTACCCCTGCAAGTTGCCGCCCTCTGCCACGAATTGCTGGCAGACTTCCAAATGCTGTTGCAAGTACGAGATACGGTCTTCGTCATGCACCGCCCCGTCCGTGAGCGAGTCCGGGTAAGCTGCTCCGTTCTCCGTGATGTAGAGCGGCAATCGTCCCACATACTCCGCTTCCAACCGTCTCAACAATTGCAACAGAGACTGCGGATGCACTTCCCAGCCCATATCGGTTACCGGCCCGCCGCCCTCTTGGAAGTCTACCTGCAACAGTTCATGTTCCGTGCCTTGCTTGGAAACGTTGCGGCTGTAGTAGTTCACACCGAGAAAATCGATCGGCACCGCAATCGTCGCCAAGTCCCCCGGTTGCAAGAAGTCAAACGATCCCACTTGACCCTCGAACCAGGCCACCATGTCTGCCGGATACACGCCTTTGAAAAGCGGCTCCACGAACCAACGGTTCGCGTACCCGTCCCAACGTGCCGCCGCCGCGACATCTTCAGGAGACGAAGTGGCCGCGTCGGTTGGCGTGAAGTTCAGCGTGATCCCGATTTGCCCTTGCAGCCCCATGTCGCGGTACGCTTGCACAGCCAGCCCATGTGAGAGGAGCAAGTGATGCGACGCTGCCAACGCTTCACGCCAATTGCGGTGTCCCGGCGCATGAACGCCTTCACCATAGCCGAGAAACGCGGCGCACCAAGGCTCGTTATGTGTAATCCAGACCGGGATTTCGTCACCAAACTCTTGGAACAGCGCTTGGGCATATTGCAAAAAGTGTCCGACCGTCTCTCGGTTCGTCCACCCGCCCTCCGCCTGTGCCCATGACGGGAGATCCCAGTGGTAGATCGTCGCCGCCGGTTGAATGCCCTGCTCCTTCAATTCGGTGATCAGACGACGATAGAACGTGAAGCCCTCCGGATTGATCACCCCCTTCTCCGGAAAGATGCGCGGCCACGAGATCGAAAAGCGATAAGCCTGCACGCCGAGTTCCTTCATCAGTTGGACGTCCTCCGGATAGCGGTGGTAATGGTCACACGCCACGTCGCCCGTATGACCTTCGTAGACCCTGCCCGGTGTGCGGGCGAAGTCGTCCCAGATCGACGACGTGCGCCCGTCCTCGTGTGCTGCGCCTTCAATCTGATAACTCGCCGTCGCAACTCCCCACAGAAAATCGTTCGGAAACTTTTTCAAAACCGCTCACACTCCTTGAGTCTTACAATTTCTCATCCCTTAACCGCACCTGCGGTCATGCCGCGAATGAAATACTTCTGTGTCAGGAAAAACGTCACCAACACCGGGAGAGTCGAAACCGCAGCGGCTGCCATCAGCAGATCGAAGCGGTTTTGATACTGCCCGACATACAAGCGGATGCCCACCGGAATCGTCTGCACGTCCGACGTGGTCGTCATCACCCACGCAAACATCAACTCATCCCACGCCGTGAGAAACACATAAACGGCGGTGGCGATCATGCCCGGCGCGGAGAGCGGCAAGATCACACGGCGAAACGCTTGGAAACGCGTACACCCGTCGATCAGCGCCGACTCCTCCAAGTCGCGCGGCACCGATACGAAGAAACTCCGCATAATCCAGATGCTCATCGGCGTGTAAAACGCGGTGTAGATCAAGATCATGCCCCAGTAGGTGTTGATCATCGGCAACCCGATCGATTTGTCCACTTGCCAGAACAGCAAGTAGATCGGAATCAGAAACAAAATACCGGGAATCATCTGCGTCGAGACCACACTCATCGAGAACAGCCCCGAGCCTGGAAACTTATACCGAGCCAACGCATACCCCGCCATGACGGCGAAGGTCGTGGCCAGAATCGTCGTCACCCCGCAGATGATCAGCGAGTTCAAAAAGTACCCTGAAAAATGAATCGTCTGCCAAAGCTGAACGTAGTTCCGCCACTGGAAGTGCGTGGTCGCCATGCCGCTTACCCCGCTTAGAATCTCATCGTTCGAATGCAAAGACGTCCACACCATCCAGAGAATCGGAAACGCGTTGGCGAGCACGAACAGCCATGTGACCACGTTCAACACATTGTGCGTGGCACGCTTGCGAACGAGAGTGCTCATTGCATCATCATCTCCTTTCGAAACGTGCGGTACCAAATGCTGACGACGATCAGCATGACCAGCATCAACAAGAACGAAGCCGCCGAGCCGGAGCCAAACGCCCAGTAGCCGAACGACTGACGCACCAATGCTGTCATCAACAGATCTCCCCACTCGCCGGGGTAGCCCGCTCCATTGCCGAACATCATCGCGACGATGTTGTAGGAATACACGTTGGCGATGATCTGAAACAGCAACTGAATCGCGATGATCGGGCGCAAGAGCGGCAGAGTGATATGCCGGAATTGGCGCCAAACGCTCGCACCGTCGATCTTCGCCGCTTCATACAACTCCTCCGGAATCGTCTGAAGCCCGGCGAGAAACACCACCATCAGGAACGGCCAACTGCGCCAAATCGTCGGGATCACGATCGCCCACAGCGTGTTCGGCCCGATCAGCCAGAACGGTTTGTCGCTCGTGAGGTGCAACACATCGACCAGCAAAAAATTGATGACGCCGTTGTCTTTCTGCCACATGAAGCCCCACAGGATGCCGACGACATACGAAGGCACGACCCACGGAAGCAACAGCGTCGTGCGTGCAAACCCACGCCCCGCAAACTTGCGGTTCATCAGCAACGCCCCGCACATCCCGACGACGAGAGTACCGATTGTCACGGCGATGCTGTACAAAATCGTGTTGCGCACCGCTACCCCCAACCCCGCACGCACCGGATTGTCGGGGTTGAACAGCACGTCGGTGTAGTTCTGCAACCCGACCCACGGCGCTTTGAGATACTGGGCGAGCGTAAACTGGTTCAGTTTCAAAAACGACATCCAAACCCCTTGCACCATCGGGAAAAAGTGAATTCCCACCATGAACACCAGAGCCGGCACTACCAACGCATACGCGAATCGGTACTCTCGCCACGCCCGCCGCAACCTGCCCCCCCGCGTCTGGCGGGAGGCGGCGGAGAAACGGGTCGTGGCAGCCGCTCTTTGCGGTTGCTCTTGCATCGTCATCCCTACCCTTCGGTTACTGCTTCAAGATCGAGTCGACCTCTTGGGCCGCGGCATCGAGCTCTTTTTTCACAGCGGCGTCGCTGTAGGTCCCGTTGACGCCCGCGACGATGTCCCAGATGTTGCCGAAGTGCTTGACGAGAACCGTCTCCGTCGGGCCCCATTGCGGAATTGACGGGTAGGAACGGCCGAATTGGGTCGCCGCTTTGAAGGCGGACAGGTTCGGGTCGTTCGTGACGTAGGAGGAATTGAGCGCCGAATTTTTCGCAGGAAGCATGCCGGAGAGTTGCGCGTATTGCAATTGGGCATCGTCGCTTGCGAGATACTTCACGACATCCCACGCATTGCCTTTGTTTTTCGAACCGGAGAACACCGTCAAGTCACTGCCGCCAAAGAACGTCGCTTGACCGGACGGACCTGCCGGAAGCGGTGCGACTGCGTAGTTTTTCGCTGCGAGCTTGTCGGAGTAGCCGCCGTTTTCTTTGGAGGTGGCGAAGCTTTTGATCAGGACGGGTGTGTCGATGATCGCCGCCGCTTTGCCGTCTGCGAAGTCCGCTTCCACTTGCGAGGAGTTCTCTTCCAGCGATTTTTTGTCCACGAGGCCGTCCTTGGCGAGTCCGGTGTAGAACATCAGACCTTTCAGAGCGGTTTCAGAGTTGAACGTGGATTTTTTGTTGTCCTTGGCGAGCACTTCGCCGCCTGCTTCCCACACCCAAGGGAAGATGTTGTGCGCGACGTTCCAGTCGTTTTTGCCAGGCATTGTGAACGCCGCCATCTCTTGACCGTCGATGTTTACATGGTTGACTTTTTGCAGAGCGGCTTTGAACGAATCCCACGTTTTGAACGCATCCTTGGGATCGACGCCCGCTTTTTCAAAAGCATCCTTGCGGTAGTAGACCGCCCGTGCGTCGACGAACCACGGCACAGCGTAGACGTCCGGCTGGCCTTCGATCATCGTGGTCTTCCAACTGGCCGGAAGGTACGCGTCTGCGCCACCGATGTCTGCCGTTTTGTCGGTGATCTTGTCGATTCCGTTCATGGCCGCAATCGCTGGAACCCACGTGGTGCCCAGTTGCATGATGTCAGGACCCGTGCCCGAGGTGGCTGCCGTCGTGATCTTGGTCCACGCAGAACCCCAGTCGAGGACGGTAACGTTGATTTTCACGTTCGGATGTTTGTCGAGGTACGGTTTCATCAACGAGAGGAAGTCCGCATCAGGCTTCGGTGAATTCGGCATGATCCACGCCGTCAACTCCACCGGTTTGTCGGTGACGACGGTGGTCGTGGCACTCGTCGAAGAGCTGTCGGAGGAACATCCGGTCAGCATCGTGGTCAGGGCGAGCGTCACAGCCGCCGTCGTCGTGATCTGTTTTTGTTTCTTGGTGAAAGACATCGTAGAGACCCCCTAAGATAAGTTCGGAATCGGTTTCGGTAATTCACAATAAAATCCGCTTGTTTACTAGCTTTTCATCCATTTTTCCGAAAGCGGTTTCGGAACTCTGTAAAAAACAAGCGAGGACGGTCAGACAGGTTGAACCGTCCCACGCACGACAAGCTCTGTTCCGATGGTGAGCACAGGAGGAGATTGCGACGGGTCCTCGATCAGTTTCAGAAGTGCGACTGCCGCTTGCGAGCCCAACTCTTCCTTGTGTTGGGCGATGGTGGTCAAGTTGAGATACTTCGCGTAGGCGATGTCGTCAAACCCGATCACCGAGATGTCACGGCCCGGTTCCAGTCCCGACTCCCGAATGGCGCCCATCGCACCAATCGCCATCATGTCCCCTGCACAGAACACGGCGGTCGGACGTTCGTCAAGTTCAAGCATTTGCTTCATCGCGGACTTGCCGCCATCTTCGGTGAAGTCGCCGTAGGAGATCCACTGGTTGTGAAAGACCAGACCGTGGCGGTGCAAAGACTCTTGGTAGCCAAGCAACCGGTCGTGACCCGGCTTCGTCGAAAAGCGGTCTCCGATGAACGCAATCCGGCGGTGCCCCCGTTCCGCGAGAAAGTTCATCGCGAGGTTGGCCCCCCCCTTGTTGTCAGAGCAAATGTACCCGGCACGCGGGCCGAACAGATCGAGGTCGACCGACATGCAAGGAATTCCCGCGCCGACAAGTGTGTCCAACGTCGGTTCGGTGCGAGGTACACCCAGCAGCAGCACGCCGTCTACGTTGCGATGACGGGCACGACCCGCGAAACTGTCTTGCGCGCCTTCCAGCGTATGGTTGGCAAAAAACAACAGGTCATAGCCCCTGCCGCCCATGACATCCTTGAAACTGCTCAACACATCATGCAAAAAAGGATGCTTGAAGCCGCTGTTAACATGGTCTTGAAAAAACACCCCGATGGTCCAAGAACGCTTGGTGGCAAGCCCGCGCGCCGCAGCGTTCGGTTGGAAACCGAGTTCGGCGGTGATGCGCTGGACTTTCTCGCGAGTCTTCTGCGAGACATCCGGATATCCGTTAAGTACACGGGATACTGTGGCGGGAGAGACGTTGGCACGTTTGGCGATGTCATATATGGTGATCAAATTCAGCATCCTCTCAAGTACCGAAAGCGGTTTCGGGCTTTCTGGTTTAGTCTATTAGACGAAGTAGATCTCGATTCCTTCATTTTTTGTAAAAATATTATTCGACACTTACTGTCGTAACCAAAACTTTCTCCGACGGCCTCTTTCATCCTCTACTTTCCTTCTTAACACACTAGTCTCATTTTACCATGTCAGCGAGACGTTGAAAGCACGTTCATTTCCTATGAGGCTTTGGACTCAATTTTGTTTCGACATGCAATTACAGTCCCGCTTACATTTTTCACTTCAAATACAAAAAAGGACGGAGTGAAATCCTCCGTCCTCATTGTTCACGTATGATAGCGACCCTGTTGGAACTAGTTCAGGATCGGAGAGTTTTCCGGCCACACGAGATCTGCGTTTTGCTTGCTAACCGGAGCAACCGATACAAACAGGCCCGCTACCAGTGCTGCCCCTACGAAACCGCCTACGACTGCTTTCACTGCGTTCTTCATCATTTTCTCTTACCCCCTGAATTATGTATGCACATTTTGCTAAGAGGAACCACTTTGTTCCCCTTTGTTAATCATATGGTAAATCACAAATCTCTCTACGTCAATAACATGGATGAACATTTTTATCGGAAATATATTTGTTTCGTTCAGTTTAGTTAGTAGTGTTCAAAATCCGCATCCTTAATTATCCAAGTTTCATCGGATACGCTTTCTTTACTCAACAGTAAAATTTCCCATCTTCGAAAACGGCTCTAGGACTAGACGCCTATTAAGCGAGATGCTTGTCTCAATAAGTTGGGATTATGGTATACTGCAACTACATACGTGCTGTTGCACGGTGCCCAAAGATTCGCAACAATCCGATAGTCAAGACATGGGAGAGAAGGACAATGGGAGCAGTAGGACAACGAATCAAAGAACTACGGAAGGCCTCAAATCTTACCCAGCAAGAACTGGCCGAGGGCGTTGTCACCCGAAGTTATATCAGTCAGATTGAAAAGGGTCTGATCCAGCCTTCGTACGATACTCTGGAGAAACTCTCCAAAAAGCTCGAATGCACGGTGGAAGATTTCTTCAAGGAACCGGAGAACAAAGCGTTGCAAGTCTCGGAGTGGAAGAAATTCATCCGCTTCGCCGAACAGCACGTGGAATCCGGGAACTACGAACAGGCGAAGAAGACACTCGACAACGCCAACATCGATGCCCCGGAAGAGCTCAACGAATACGACCACGGCTTGCTCGCGTGGGTCAACGGCCGTCTCGCGGAACAACGTCGCGAGTACACGGAAGCGGCTGAGTTGTTCGCCAAGTCGATTGCGCACTTCGAGAACAACAACTACGTTCGCGAACGCATCCGCTCGATGGACTCTCACGCCTACATTTATTTGCAACTGAACCAAAACGATGAAGCGTTGAAAACGCTGAATGTCGCGTACCAGACGTTGATCCACCACCAAATCGGCGGATTGACCAAAGTGTCGCTGTTGATCAACTTCGCGATGGCGCACGGCAAACTCGGCGAGAACCACTCGGCGATTCGTTTCTGGCAAGAAGCAAACGAACTGAACCACTCGATGCGTGCTTTCTTCCGTCAAGGTCACATCGTGATGGGTCTGGGGAACTGCTACTTCCAAATCGGTGACCTGCATGAAGCAGAGCGCTACTACCACCGCGCGCTGGCGATTCATGAAGCGACGGAGAACCACAACAACAAAGCGGGTGTCTACACGAACCTTGGCAAGTTGTACTTCACGTTGAAGGACTACCCGAAAGCGATTGAAGCGCTGCTGACATCGATCCACCTCTATGAAGGCTTGAACATGGAGACGAGATTGGTCAACGCCAAATCGGAGATCGCACAGGCATTTTTCGCACATGAAGATTACGACCAAGCCTCGAAGTATTGCTACCAGATCCTGTCCGCGAAGCACGAGTACAAGCACAAGGGTACCGCCTACAAGATCCTCGGCCAGATTGAAGCCGGCCGTCGGAACTTTGACAAGGCCTTGGAAAACTACCGTGAGTCGCTCGACCTGTTCACCAAGCACGACTTCCCGATGTTGGCCAACGACGTTCTGCGTCTGACCGCCGATGTCTACTTCGAAACCGGCGACTTCCAAAAAGCCGCTGAGTACTACCGTCAAGTAAAATTTGACGACAAACCGAAGGCTCTGTAGCGATGACGCACAGAGCCTTTTTTGGTAGGTCGCACCATCGTCAGAACGAAAAAAAGACTTCACACGCCCAGGCGAGTGAAGTCTCTTTTTGCTTACAGGTGGGTGTGTTTGGCGGCGCAGCGGTTCGGGCCGCTCTCCAATTCCAACGCCCGCGCGACGGGGACTTGCTTGACGCCGCGGTTGATTTCGGTGATCTCCTGATAGTTCGGCGGGGTGGAGCCCCCGGCGGCTGCGATCTGCTCGAGGAACGTCTCGCGTGAGTCGAGACGGAGAACTTCGTTGGTGGCGCGGATCGTGCCAAGCGTTGCGCCGATGAACCCTCCGGCGTGGTACTCGTCACGTGAAGCGTAATGTGCGGGGAGCACGAGCACGTCGTCGGGAAGTGCGGCGATGGTGGTGAATACGGTTTCGTAGAGGAGTTGTGCCCATTCTCGGGACTTGCCTCCGAGATCTGGCCGCCCGATTCCACCGACGAAAACGGTGTCGCCGGTGAGCAAAAAGCGGTCGTTCAGCAAAAGGGAGACGCTGCCCGGCGTATGACCCGGTGTGGGGACTGCCAGCACTTGTACCGAAATGGCGCCGAATTGCCAGGTGCGGTGTTGTTCGAGCGGCGTGTGTGGAATCAAGGCTCCTTGCAGCTCCGATTGGGAGATGTAGTAGGAAGCCCCCGTTCGAGAGGCGAGTTCGACTCCGCCTGAGATGTGGTCTGCGTGCAGGTGCGTGTCGATGACATGTTCGATGGCCGCGCCGTGTTGGGAAGCGAGTTCCAGATACTCTTCCACATGGCGGCCTGCATCGACGACGAGAGCGGTGGTGCCGGAGAAGAGCAGGTAGGAAAGACAGCCTTTGCCGACGCGGTTGAGTTGGATCAGCTTCCACTCGTCCTCTTCGACGACCGTCACAGGGGCGTAGACTTCGCTCCACCCGATCATGCCGTTTTCGAGATACGCGGCGTCATATCCGTGCCTCTCGAGAATTTCGGCGACGATCTTGGCACTGCGACCACGAGCGCAGTTGACGAGGAGGGGGCGGTCGGTGGGCAGGTGTTTTTTCCAAGAGAAGTCCTCTTCCGCCAGAAAGTCCACATAGGGGATGTTGAGGGTGGTAACTCTTTCGCCCTCGACGTGCCAGCGCTCAAAATCGTCGTAGAGGCGGACATCGAGGAGGAAAAGTTCCTCTCGCCGTGCAATACGATCATATAACTCCTTGGGTGTAACGATCCCAACTGTCATGCATCAGACCCCTCTCTGTGCGTGTATCGGTAGTGACAGACTATTCACAGAGGGCGAGATTTGCCTATTTTCAAGTATTTCGGGGGGAACCTTATGAAAAAGCGGATTCGAGACTTTGGTGTGGAGATCGGCACGATGGAGCGCGGCGTGCGCAATGCGATCAGCGACGTGCCGGGCGTGCTAGTCGGGCATGTGACGCTGTCGGACGGGGCGGTGCAGACCGGGGTAACCGCTGTCGTGCCGCATCCGGGCAACCTGTTTCGAGAAAAAGTGGCGGCGGCTGTGCATGTGATCAACGGGTTTGGCAAGTCGGTCGGGACGGTGCAACTGGAAGAGCTCGGGACGTTGGAAACGCCGATTCTGCTGACGAATACGTTGAGCGTGGGCACGGTGAGTGAAGCGTTGGTGCGGTACATGTTGGAGCAGACACCGGAGATTGGATTGACGACAGGGACGGTGAACCCCGTTGTGTGCGAGTGCAATGACGGTTGGTTGAATGACATCCGAGGGTTGCATGTGCGGGAAGAACATGTGCGTGCGGCGTTGGAGAACGTGCGTGCAGACGTGGAGGAAGGCGCGGTGGGTGCGGGGCGCGGCATGTCCTGTTACGGTTTGAAGGGCGGGATCGGGACTGCCTCGCGAATCATGGAGATTGGCGGGCAGAACTATACGCTGGGGGCGTTGGTGCTCTCGAATTTCGGCCGGCAAGATGATTTGCAAGTGGGAGGACGTGCCGTGGGGCGAGAAATTCGGGAGCAGATGGAGAGTGCGGCTGAGCGAGAGCGCGGCTCGATCATCATGATCTTGGCGACCGACTTGCCGCTCTCCGACCGCCAGTTGAAACGGGTCGCCGTCCGTGCAGGCGTGGGCTTGGCGCGAACGGGCTCGTACATCGGCCACGGCAGCGGCGATGTGGTGCTGGCTTTCTCCACCGCCACTCGCATTCCGCACGAATCTCTCGAACCGATCCTCACCCTCCCCTATCTCCAAGACCACTTCCTCGACCCCGCCTTCCGCGCGGGAGCCGAGTGTGTAGAGGAAGCCATCTTGAATTCGATGGTCGCAGCCGAACCTGTGACCGGCCGAGATGGCAACCACCGAGGGTCTTTGCGGGAGTATCTGTGAAAAAAGACTCGGGAACGCGTGCGTCCCGAGTCTCTTTTTAGGTAAACAGGCTCTGGTAGGCGGTACGGAGCCAGCGGAGTTTGGTGGGGAGAATCCGGGCGAGTTCGGCGTCTGTGAGGTGCCCGTCGAGGTATTTCCGAATCTCCCAACCGAGCATCATCAGCGTGTTGTCGAAGAGGCAGGCTTGGAAGGCGGTGCGAAATTGGGATGGGTTGGAGATGGGAACGAGCTCTTGGTAGACCTCCAACGCAAATTCGTGCAACTCGTCCTCCAAGACATCTTGCAACAGAATCGACAGGTCCCGTTGAGGCAAAGAGACACAGGCCCATTCCCAATCGATGAGACGGGTGTGACCGTTTTGAATGAGGATGTTTTCGAGATGGGGATCGCCGTGGGTGTAGGTCGTTGCGCCGACAGCCCACTCGGGGTAGCGTGGGTAGAATGCCGCTGCCATGCCTCGGACTTCGCGCACCAACTCCGTATCGACCCCGAACTTCCCGTGCTCCGTGAGCCCTGCCAGCTCTTGCACGGTGATCTCAGCCCATTGCGCGGACGACTCGAACGGGTAGCTCGAGACTTGCCCTTTCGCAAGCCAGTGCTGACTTTTTTCCTGAAGGGACGTGTGGAGGTTCGCGAGCAATTCGAGAAGCCCGCGCAGCATCTCTCGTTTTCCCTGAGCGTCCTGTTCAGAGAAGACGGCCTTCACCGGAACCCCTGCCGCTTCCAAGATCAAACCCTGCTCGCCGTCCTCGTCTACTACACCGTACAGCGTCGGAATTGCATGAGGCACTTCGGGCAACACCGTGCGGTACAACTCCAACTCCGAGTTGCGCTCCGGGCTGAATTTTTTGTAAATTACCTCCCGCAGTTGCCCGGTCTCGTCTCGCACGGTCAGCCGGTACAACTCCGCTGCATACCCGCCGCGGATCGGGTTGCTCTCCACGAGTTCCCAGCCTCTTAGATGCAACGCCCGCAAGCAAAACCGTTCCGTTTCCAACTCTCGAAACTTCAACACAGTCCTCATCCCTTCCTAGAAAAAAGGCAATTGCTCGTAGACTCCAAGCAATTGCCCGCTCCTCACGCTTGCCATTGTTTCATGCCGCCCGCGAGGTTTTTCACATTCTGAAAGCCGACGAGCTTCAACACCTGACAGGCCGCAAAACTGCGCCGACCGGAGCGGCAGACGAAAATCAACTCTTCGTCCTGTCCCCACTCTTGGTACGTATCCAAAAGGTCTGCCATAGGTACATGCAGCGCGCCTTCGATCATCCCTTCGGCCACTTCAAAGTCCTCACGCACGTCGATAATCTTCGGTTGGTCGCCGCGCTTCATGCGCGCCGCGACTTCGGCGGGCGTGACTTCTACGATACGGTCCCTGACCGATTGTTGCATGGGCGTTCCCGTCCTTTCGATCCGGCTAATTACTTTATTTTAGTTGGTCAGTTGCTTTTCGAAAGTAACGGCCCTTACGTTTTACTTCACCATTTGTACGGAGGTTAATTCCAAGCCCGACAGTTTCAAGTCGCGGCCGGTTTTCGAGGATTCTCCTTCGACATTGAGGAAGGAATTCAAAAAGTAGTATCTCCCAAAATAACGAGCAATTGCAAACCCGTACGTCTTGACGAGTTTGCCGTCCACTTCCATCGGTTTGTCGAGATACACCATGAGAAACAGCACGTTCGGCTTCGGTTCCGCCTTGCCCGTGTAGGTGCGCAACAGCTTCAAGCCTTCGACCGTGTTGTCCGGCAAGACCCGCACTTGGTTCGCCCCCTGCACGAGATCGAAGACATTGTAATCCTGCGCCCCCGCTTCTCGGATCAGCAGTTTGCCGGCGTTTTTCTCCGTGACGTTGAAGGCGAGGTCCACCCCGTGGTCCGGCAGTTTCAGCTCTTCGTCCAGTTGGGCGTTGAACGCGCTCTCGAACTGGTCTTGCTCCATCCCGAACACGGACTTGAACGGGTCGGATTGCAGTTTAAGCGAGGGAACGCACTTCTGCAAATAGTCGCGAAATTTCTCCGCCCCTTGCTGTTCCCAGAGGTTGCGGACGGCGAGGTAGTCGAGCCACTCCACGTTGAACGTCGAACTCATCGTGTGGATCGTCTCCAGGTTGTCCACGAGCAATTGCAGGTTTCCTTGCTCTTGCTTGTTCTGCAAGACATGGCTCAACACTTTCAAAGGCTGTCCCTCTCGCACAACTTGCGGTTGGTCCCGAACTTCCTCCGCCATGCCCAATCGTTGGGCGAGACCTTCGTTGACCCAGCTTGGAATCTTGACGTTGTTCTGGTTGAACAAGATATGCGTCAGTTCGTGGGCAAGGGTACTGCGGACGTCTGTGTCGGACTTGCGCTTGTCGAGGTTGATCGAGATGTTGTTGCCGTAGACGGACGCATCGGTGAATTTGACTTCACGGTCCAGCGTGTCTTGGCTCTTGCCAACACGCGTCAGCAACTTGCGATAGCCCTCGTCCCCGGAGGCCAGTTGTACATGGACGGTGTCTTGGTATGGGAAGCCGTACTCGTTGCCGACCGTTTGCAACAGATGATCTTCGTCGAGAATCTTCTGGACCCTGGACGTTTGGAGGTCGGTTACGCCGTCATCACCCTTGGTGACGACGTACGGTTGAAATTCCTTTTTCGTTAGCCACGGCATGTTGCACCCGGAGAGAGCGAGCGAAACCGTGAGCATGATGAACAGGAAGAAACACTTTCTTGGAAACATCCAAGCTCCTCCCTTAGCGATAGGCTTCCTTTATTGTATCAAAAAGAGACGGGTTCGCGGCAGAGTCGCGAATCCCGTCTTTTTTTTAGAGAGCCGTAGTGAGGAAGTTTTCGAGAGCGGAATTGAACGCTTGTGTTTGTTCGAAGTTGGAGAGATGTCCCGCATTGGGGATAGTGTGCAGGTGCGCGTTCGGGATGCGGTCTGCCATCAGTTTGGCGGCATCGAGCGGTGTGATCACATCGTCTTCGCCTACAAAAACGAGGGTCGGGATGCGAATGCTCGGGAGAAATTCCACCATGTCAGGGCGGTTCGCCATCGCTTGCAGCGCGGTTTGGACACCCTCGGGGGTCGCGGTCATGATCATCTCGTCCACGATGCGCACAATCTCAGGATGGTGCTGCTTCGTGTGGTTGGAGAACAGTTTGTCGAGCATGGTGTCGCGGATGGGGGCGACGCCTCGTTCCTGCACGATCGTGACTTGCTTGAGGCGGTTTTCTCGCGATTCGAGCGTGTCGGTTTTGGCTTGGGTGTCGACGAGGACGAGCGCTTGCACTTTTTCAGGGTATTTGCGCAGGAACGCGAACGCGACGTAGCCGCCCATCGAGAAACCGATGAGGGTGATTTTTTCCAGACCTTGTTCGTCAAGTTGGGCGGCGAGGTCGTCGGCGTAGCTTTCCATGCTCAAGTTTTCGCGCGCCGGCGTGTTGCCAAATCCGGCGAAGTCGGGGGTGATGACGTTGTACTTCGATTGCAGAGCTTCTCGTTGCGGGTTCCACATCGTGTGGTTCAGCGGATACCCGTGCAGGAACACCAGCGTTTGCTTCATCGTGCATCTACCTCCAAGGTGGGAAAGTACGGGAGAATCTCTTCGCCGATCTCTTGCAAAACTTCAAGTGGAGGTCGGGAGTCCTCGGCGGGACGCAGCCCGAACAGCACATGGTTGACACCGTAGAGACGCAATTGTTCCAGATACTCTAGCAAAAATTCACGTCCGGCGCTGAAACCGCCCTTCACGTACGTCGGCCGGGCTTTGGGGTCTTGCAACAAGTTGACGAACAAGGGTTGCGAAAACGGTTTGAACGCGCCGGGGTGATGCTGCTCGACATAGGTTCGGAATTCACGGGCGAGATTTTCTTGCATATACGCCGGTCGGGAGTAGTTCAGCCACCCGTCTCCGTGGGCGGCAATCCATTCCATAGATTGCTGCGCGAGGCCGACGACGATGCATGGAACGTAGGACAAAGATTGCGGAACCATGATTCCGGAGGGGACGGTGCCATAAGTCGCGGAGTTCACGCCTGGGTGCGGTGGTGTCGTCAAGTCTCGATAGACCTGAAACGCCTCGCGAAACCGCTCGCCGCGCCCCTCCCACGAAACGCCGAATCCCTCAAAGTCCACCACGCGGTCGCCCGAAGAGATGCCCATCACGAATCGTCCGCGCGAGAGTTGGTCGAGCGTGTTGACTTCCTTCGCCAACCGCAGCGGGTGGCGGTGTGTGAGCACGGTGGAAGCGGTCGCGAGGCCGATTTTTTTCGTGAGGCCCATCAAGTACGTGAGGTACACGAACGAATCATACTTCGTTCCCACATCTCCAAACTCCGGATCGCGCACCGCCACATCCTGCACCCACAACGCCGCAAAGCCCGCTTCATCCGCGAACTTCACGATTCTCTCCTGCTCCTCCCGCTTCGCTTCCTCCCCGTCAAACGCCTCCGCCGTCAAAAAAACGCCCAACGTCAACCGATCTCGCCCATACATCCCCCGATATGCCGCATTCGAAAAAACCAAGCTCATCCGCAACCCCTCCTAGTAGGATTATTGTACCAAAAAACGACTTCCTACCCGCGAATCTCTTGCAATCCCCCGTAAAAACCTGCATCCTAGACCATAGACTGCACACACGACTGGAGGGAGTTCCATGCCGCAGGATATCTTGTGCATTGGGGCGGCGCATGTGGATCGCAAGGCGGGGGCCAAAGCGGAGATTCAATTGGGAACGTCGATCCCGGTCTCTTCGCACCATACTCTCGGCGGCGTTGCTCGCAATGTCGCAGAGAACTTGGTTCGACTCCATTGCCCGACGGCGCTCATCTCCCGCATCGGCAACGACGCCGCCGGGAATTGGGTTCACGCCCACAGTTCCGACCTTGGACTCGACGTGACAGGGCTCACCCGCTCCCCCGCACAGGCGACCGCTTCGTACACCGCGTTGCTCGACCCGAACGGCGAGATGGTGCTGGGCCTCGCTGACATGGACATCTACGACGAGTTGACCCCGGACGCACTCGACGAAATCCCGGACTCGCTCTTTGAGCGCCCCCTATGGTTTCTCGACACCAACTTGCCGCAAGCCACTTTGCAAGCCCTTTTGGAAAAACGCTCCGCTTCCACTCGCATCTTCGTGGACCCCGTCTCTTGCCCGAAAGCCCACAAACTGCTCGGCCTGCTGAACGGCATCGACTTTCTGTTTCCCAACCGAGACGAAGCGGAGATCCTCAGCGGTCTGCAAATTCGCACAGAAGCAGACCTGCACCGAGCCGCCCACCTCCTCCACCAACGCGGCGTCAAAAACGTCCTCATCACCCTCGGTGAATCGGGCGTCTACGTCAGCGGTGAGGAACTCTCGTCAGGCACGATGTTTCCCGCCCTGCCCGCGTCTGTCGCAGACGTCACGGGAGCAGGCGACGCACTCATCGCCGGATTTCTCTACAGCTACGGCCAAACGCAATCTCTTGAACATGCGGTTGAAACCGGCATCATCGCGGCCACGCTCACCATTCAATCGGCAGAGACCGTCCATCCGGACCTCTCGCCCGCTTTGCTCGACTCACTTCGCACGTCCAACTAGAAAGGGGCCCTACTTCCATGCATGACTTCTTAGACATCCACTCCGACGTTGCCGCCGCTCTGCGTGCAGGCCGCCCTGTTGTAGCTCTTGAATCCACAATCATCTCGCACGGCATGCCCTACCCGCAAAACGTGCAAACCGCACGCGAGGTGGAGAACATCATCCGCGAGCAAGGCGCCGTCCCCGCCACCATCGGCATCATCGACGGCCGCATCAAAATCGGGCTGACCGACGAAGAACTCGAATCGTTCGGTCAAGCGTCCAACGTACATAAAGTCTCCCGCCGCGACCTCCCCTACGTCGTCGCTGCAAAGAAAAACGGTGCCACCACCGTCGCGGCCACGATGATCTGCGCTCAACTGGCGGGCATCAAAGTCTTCGTCACCGGCGGCATCGGCGGCGTGCATCGCGAAGGCGAACTGACGATGGACATCTCGGCCGACTTGACCGAACTCGCCCAAACCGACGTGGCGGTCATCTGTGCCGGTGCCAAGTCGATCCTCGACCTCGGCCGCACGCTTGAATACTTGGAAACCCACGGCGTCCCGGTCATCGGCTACCAATCCGACGACTTCCCGGCGTTCTACACCCGCTCCAGCGGTCACGGCGTCGACTACCGACTCGATGCACCGGAAGAGATCGCCCGCTTCCTGCACACCAAATGGGCGCTCGGACTCAAGGGCGGCGCAGTCGTTGCCAACCCCGTGCCGGAAACACACGCCCTCGACGCACAAGCGATGGAGTCGCATATCGACAACGCGCTCGCTGAAGCCAAAGCGCAAGGAATCAAAGGCAAAGACGCCACTCCGTTCCTGCTCGCGAAGATGAAAGAGATCACCGGAGGCCAATCTCTGGACACCAACATCGCGCTGGTGAAGCATAACGCCCACGTCGGCGCGCAAATTGCCGTCGCCTACGCAAATTTGAAGTAATTACACCAAGACAACCACCTGTCATTTGGTGTACTATTAAGAATGCAGGGGGTGAAAACCAAATGGAATTCTTTACTGCTGTATGTCTGTCCGTAGCCGTCGTCGGTGCGCTTGCGACCACCTTCTCTTTGGTGGCACTGCGTCGTCGTGGTAACTAAATAAAAAAGCGAACGATACACCACGTATCGTTCGCTTTTTTTTATGCTTGCGGTTTGGTTTGAGGAGTTGCCGCTGCCTGACCGCGGTCGAGACGGGCTTTGCCCATCATCAGGACGAAGACCAGAGCCAATACAGCCGGGATCAGCGTCCACAGGAACGTGTGGGCGATCGACGACGAGAGGGCTTCTGTGATTTTGTCGAGGATTTGCGGCGGGATGTGCGAGCGCAATTCCGGAGAGAGCAGCGCGCGCGGGTCGTTGCCGAAGGAGTTGCCGGACTGTGCAGCACCCATGCCCGCGAAAGCTTCTGTCATTTTGTCGGAGAACAGGTTGCGTTGCACAATCCCGAAGACGGTGACAGAAAGCGTCATGCCGAGCGTCCGCATGAACGTGTTGGTCGAGCTCGCCGAACCGCGTTCACGCATCGAGAAGCCCTCGATGGCGGACATGCTGAGAATCGAGAACGAGAAGCCGACGCCAAAGCCGGTCAGGATCATGTAGACCGTCAGCATGCCGCGAGTCGTATCGGTCGCAAGCGTGCCGAGCAGATAGATCCCGGCCAACATGATCAGCGCCGAAATCGTCATGACGTTGCGGTACGGGAACTTGGTAGCGAGGAAACCGCCCACTTGCGCGGCGGCGACGCTCCCGACGGTCATCGGCAACAGAATCAGACCGGAGTTGGTCGCCGAACCGCCGAGCACGCCCTGAACGAAGATCGGGATGTAGACGGTCGCCACGATAAACGAAGCTCCGTAGAAGAAGCCGACTGCGTTCGACGTCGCAAACGTGCGGCGTTTGAACATCGCAAACGAGATGATCGGTTCCTTCGCTTTGGTCTCCGCGAACAGGAACGCGATGAACAGAACGGCAAACCCGGCAAACAGAGAGATGATCTGCGCGGAATCCCACGCGTATTGGTTGCCGCCGAATTCCAGACCGAACATGAGGCAAACTACTGCACCCACCAGCGTAATCGCACCGATCCAGTCGATGCTTTGCTTGGTGTGTTGCATCGACTCTTTGTAGAAGGACGCAATCAGGAACAGCGAGACGATCCCGATCGGAACGTTGATGTAAAAGACCCAGTGCCACGAAATGTTCTCCGTGATCCACGCGCCGAGCAGCGGGCCAAATACGGAGGATGTGCCGAAGACGGCGCCGAACAGACCGGACATCTTGCCGCGAGCTTGCGGCGGGAACAGGTCGAACATAATCGTGAACGAGATCGGCATCAGCGCACCGCCGCCGATCCCTTGGATCGCACGGTAGATGGCGAGTTGCTCAATGCTTTGGGCGATGCCGCAAAGCATCGAACCCGCGAGGAACACGATCAGGCCAAAGATAAAGAACCGCTTGCGTCCGTACATATCGGACAATTTACCGAATATCGGCATGCCGGCCATCGAAGCGACCATATACGCCGAGGTAACCCAGACGAACTTGTCGAGGCCGCCGAGGTCTGAAACGATGGTCCCGATGGAGGTTGCGACGATGGTGTTGTCCATCGCAGCCATCAAGATCCCAAGCAAGAGGCCGGCGACAACGAAGCCGAGCTTGCTTTGTTTGGTTGCGTTCATGTGTGGGGGGTCACCCTTTCCTATGTATCAATTCCAAGAGTATCATTTACCATTTTAGTGATTTCAGAGGGCGTTGGCTATCCGTCTTGAGACTGATTCCAAAAAACGTGATGCGGCTCACTTTTCGGGCATGATACAGTAAAAATGAGGTGATCGATCAAATGATGCCAACCTTCTTTCTCGGACACGGCTCTCCGATGATCGCAATCGAAGAGAGTCCTTATGTAGAGTTTCTTCAACGTCTGGTTTCTAGCCTGGAACGCCGCCCGAAGGCTGTCGTACTTTTTTCCGCGCACTGGGAGGCGGTGACCCAGCAGATTTCCCGTTTGGAGCGGTACAGCACGATCTACGACTTCGGCGGGTTCCCCGATGCGTTGTATCAAATTAAATACGAAGCACCGGGCGACATCGCGCTGGCCGATGAGATCGCCGACTTGCTGCAACAGGCGGGGATTTCCTCGATTCACAACCCGACGCGCGGATTGGACCACGGAGCTTGGGTTCCTTTGCGACACCTGTTCCCGGAGGCGGACATCCCGGTCGTGGCGATGTCGGTCAATTCGCGTCTCACGGGAGACGGACACTATCTCATCGGAAAAGCGCTTGCGGCCCTGCGTGCGCAAGACGTGTTGATCATCGGCAGCGGCGGCACCGTACACAATTTCAGCACGATGAAGTTCGGGGGCGGCCCGACCGATGAGTGGGCGGTGACGTTTGACGAATGGGTGACGCGACAGATTCAGGACTGGAACTACGAGTCGCTCGCCAATGCGAGAACGGAACATCCCTATGGAGCCTATGCCGCGCCGACGCCGGAGCATTACATTCCGTTGCTCTATGCGATGGGCGCCGCCGATGAGACGCGCAAAGGCACGCGAATCTATGACGGGTACCAGTTGGGGAACCTCAGCCTCAATTGTTGGAAATTCGATTAATTCTAGCTCTGTCGGGCTATTTGACACGAGCCCTGAGCAGGGTACACTGTAAAGAGTAGAGAAAGGAGCCCTTACACATGAACACCTCTCGCTCTCTCCTGCTCGGGCTGACCCTGCTGACGGCAGGCGTCCTCGTCGGCTGTTCCGGTGCCACCAAGGACACGGACGTCGTGCTCGTGGACAAGGAGTCCAATGGATACAAAACGTTCCAAAACTCGTGTGCCGGTTGCCACGGTCAGAACTTGGAAGGTCGTGCCGGCCCGAACTTGCAACACATCGGCATGAAACTCGACGCCGACAAACTCACCAAGCAAATTCAAAACGGCGGTCCCGGCATGCCCGCGTTCGCCAACAAACTCGACCAAACCCAAATCTCCGAACTCGCCGCTTGGCTGGCGAAGCAACAATAGGGAGGGCCGCAGATGAACACCATCAAGAAACACTGGTTCACTTTCGTCGCCGCCTTTCTCGTGCTCCTCGTCCTCGGCGGGATCGGCTATTGGTTCTGGTACGGCCATTCCCGTCTCGACGTGATCGACAAGCCGCCGGACTTCACGTTGCAAAACCTCGACGCCAAGCCCGTCTCCATGCACAGCATGGCAGGCAAAGTGCGGGTCGTGGAGTTTTTCTATGCGAACTGCCCGGACATCTGCCCGTTGACCACGGCGAACATGGTCACGTTGCAGAAGCAACTCAAAGCCAAGGGATTGTTTGGGAGCGATGTCGAGTTCGTCTCGATCTCGTTTGACCCGGAGCGCGACTCTCCCGAAGTGTTGCGCGCATACGCCGACCGCATGGGCATCGACCAGTCCGGTTGGGTGATCTTGCGCGGGACGGAGGAGCAGACCAACAAAGTCGCCAACGACTACGGCCTGTTGCTTGAGAAAAACGCAGACGGCTCCTTCACGCACTCCACCCGCTCGCTGTTCCTCATGGACCGCAACAACAACGTGCGGGGTCAGTACTTGATGGGCAACGAGATGCCGACCGACAAAGTCCTCGACGACATCGAGAACCTCGTCCAAGACAAGTTCAAGCCCTAGAGCCTGAACACAGAAAAAAAGACCAAGCCCGCAAACGGGATTGGTCTTTTTTATTCGCTTGAAATGGCGTGTTCCTTGTCTTCCTCATGAGGACGCTTGCGATGCTTGCGTTTCTCAAGTCGGCGCTCCATGTAGATCTGAAGCAGTTTGCGAACCGGGTAGTACGCGATCAACCCGAGCGCCGCCCCCACGATCATGCCCCCGACGATGAGGTCGAGCGCTTCGTCGATGATGTGGATGAAGTGGTTCAGCCAATGTAAGTGGTGAAATCGCACCCCTGCGAGTAAGTTGTCCGGGACGATCAACGCACCGATTTTGCGGTTGAGGAACGCCATCGGAAGGTAAATGATCTTACCAAACAGAAAGCCGAGCAGAGCGGCGGGCAAAGAGCCGCGCAACAGATACACAGCCGGGATAATCAACAATGCCGCAAGTCCGAACGTCGGTAACGTGAACATCTCAATGGCAAGCCCGATGGAGAACCCCATCGCGACTTTCGAAGGTCCGCCCTTCGCTCGGAGCAGTTGCAAGTACTTGTATTTCAGCCATCGCTTTAAGCGCGCAAAACGTTCACGTAAAGGCATCCTTGGTCACCCTTCCAAGCCGGACTAAATCTCATCTCACCTTATCAGAGTAGCACAAAAAACGTCGAATTATAAGGGCACGTTGCTGGGAAGGTGTGAACAAAAAGTCGCCGACGCTGGGTCGACGACTTTTTTTGGAGGATGGACTTACTTTTTGTGAAGCACGCCTTCTGACGCTCCGATGAAATACTCCGACTCGCGGCGGATGTGATCGAGGACGGTGACCACGACCGGGTTGTTGAGACTCGGGGCTTTGGATGTGGATTTCAAAACATGCAGGAACTGGATGAAATGTTGACTTTGGTGCAGGGCGAAATCGACCAGATGGATAACGCATTTGCGGTTGTACTCGGACACGTGGTCGCCGCTTCGGACGATGGTTTCCAGATAGCGGGTCGCCAAGCCGTCGACTTGCGCGAACGCTTCGCCCCAGTGTTTCAACGCTTCCTTGAACTGGGGTTCCAAATCAGGAGACAAGGTCGCGATGACCACCGTATGTTCATTCTCCTGCCGTTTCCAAAACTCCACCTCATCCAAAAGCCGCATGGGCATTTTCGTTCCGTACGTGAGATGCATGATGGGCTCCCTCCTTGCACCCACAGCATATGCGATGGGCGTTTCGTTTGACCTTGTCCGCTTCAAGGTCTACTATGGAGAAGAGAGGGAGGAACAACGATGAACATTTTCCAGAACAAACTCCGCATGATCACCACCACGTTGTTGCTTGCCGGGCTGTGTACCGTTTGTTTGACCGGATGCTCCACGCCGATCAAGGGCTCGGCAGACAAGCCCAGCGTCACCATACCGAGCACGTCGAACACGGGGGGCACCCCTGACAAAAGCGGCGGGACCACGCCGTCGTCGTCCGAACCGACCCAACCGGCTCCGCAGCCGGACAAGTCCCCCACCGACTATCCGCATGATCCGGCCAAGACGCCGGACTCCATCACGGTGCTCGTGAACAAACAATCAAACGCGTTGCCGGACGGCTATCGTCCTGCCGATCTCTATGACGATCCCAACCTGCCGTTCATCTTCTCCGGGCACGATGAAAAACGCCTGATGCGCAAACCCGCAGCCGAAGCGCTGGAGAAACTGTTCGCAGGTGCGAAAAAAGACGGCATCCTCCTCGCAGGAGTCTCCGGCTTCCGTTCCTATGAGTTGCAAAAATCCCTCTTCGACGGCTATGTTCAACAGCAAGGCGAGGCAGAAGCCCGCCGCTACAGCGCCGTCCCCGGTCACAGTGAGCATCAAACGGGACTTGCCATCGACGTTTCCGGCAGCACCGGAGCGTGTGCCGCCGAAAATTGCTTCGGCGATACGCAGGAAGCGAAATGGCTTGCCAAGCACGCCTACGAGTACGGGTTCATCATCCGCTACCCGCAAGGCAAGGAAGCCATCACGGGGTACGCCTACGAATCGTGGCACCTCCGCTATGTCGGTCTTGAACTCGCCAAGACCCTCAACGACAAGGGCCTGACGATGGAAGAATACTTCGCCGGGAAGTAGTCGTTAAAAAAACCGCACCAACAGCCTCGCCAAAAAAGGACTCGCGCCATGTGCGCCGAGTCCTTTTTTAGTTTTGCCTTTTTTGTACGGTCCCATTTGGGGTGCAGTACTTTTTAAATCATGTCCAGCAGTCCCGTCTTGCCTTCCATCGAATAGACGGCCATGCGGTGCAACGGGCGGGTCATGGCGACGTAGAGGAGTTTGACGTCGAGTTCCTCTGCGGTGTACTCCTCTTGCAGATTCACGATGAACACGGCGTCGAACTCCAAGCCTTTGACGACGTAGGCAGGTACGATGACGAGGTCGGTGCCGCCGTAGTCTTCTTTTTCGTCGAGGACGTGGACGTTCAGCGAGGTTCCGTGCTTGTCGATGCCTTGCTTGATCCGTTGGCATTCGGCCATCGTCTTGCCGATGACGGCGATGGAGTTCATGCCCTGCGCTTTCAACTGCTCCACGTCGGAGAGCACGCGGGCGATCAAGTCGCTCTCCTCGGTGAACACTTCCTGACGCGGCTCGTCTCCATGCCGCACGACAGGCTTGGCAAGCACGAGACCCGGTGTTTGCGAATGGACGATGACGCGGTTGGCGAGGTTCATGATCTCCACGGTGGTCCGGTAACTCTGCTCCAACACGAGGTAGTTGCAGTTCCCGCTCGGGAACACGGCGTCGAGGACCTTGTCCCAACTCTCCACCCCGCGATAGGAGTGAATCCCTTGCGAGAGGTCGCCGAGGATGGTGAACATGTCGGAACCCAGCACTTCTTTGAGTGCCAGCAGTTGGAACACGCTGTAGTCTTGCGCTTCGTCAATGACGAGGTTGCGAATCTTGAACTCGGCGAGCAGTCCGAACAGCTTGTGTTGCAGGTAGAGCAGAGCGGCGGTGTCTTCGAGCTCCATTTTCTTTTTGTCGAGCAGGGCGAAGGTGTGCGCTTGCAAGAACCCGATCTCCTCCGAGGCCGGCAGCCCTTGCAGGAACTCGCGGTAGTGCGCGACCAAGGTCTGCTTGGGGAACTTCGCCATGAAGTCTTTGACCAGCGTCTTGGAGCGGGCTTCGACTTTTTTCAGGAGGTCTTCCTTGGTGTCCATCAGTTTGACGACGTTGGTGCGGCGCTTCTCCGGGTCTTTGTACATGATGAACGCTTGGTCGATCTCGTTGTCGTAGTGGTCGATGATGTGTTGGAAGATTTCCTTTTTCTTCGCTTTCAAGCGGTCTTGCAAGATCTTCTTGATCTTCTCCACCCGTTTGTAGATCGGCAGACGCACGTAATCTTCGCGGAAGAACTTGCGGATCTCTTGGTACTTGCAGATGACGTGCTTGGCGAGTTTGAAGTCTTCCTTGGGGAGCATCCGAAGCGTTAGGGCGTCGAGGTAGGCGTCTATTCCCTGCTTGTATTCCAGAGACCCCTTGAAGCGCGAGACGAACCGCAGGTGGTCAACGTTGTCGCCTCCTTCGAGAAACTGGTAGAGGCGTTCGTTGGGATCGGTGAGTTTGAGTTTTTTGCCCATGCCTTCAAACACGAAATCGAGGTAGGTCGTCTGTTTGACCGCTTCGACCCCGAGTTCCGGCAGCACGTCGGCGATGTATTTCAAGAACAGTTGATGGGGTGCCAAGATCATGAATTGGTCGGGGTTGAACTTGTCCCCGTAGGTGTAGATGAGGTAGGCGATGCGGTGCAGAGCGATGGTCGTCTTGCCGCTGCCGGCCGCCCCTTGGACGATCATCGGGCGGTACATCTCGGCGCGGATGACGCGGTTTTGTTCCTCTTGGATGGTGGAGACGATGTCTTTCAGTCGAGAGTCGGCACTGCCGCCCAGCGACTCTTGGAGCAGTTCGTCACGCGTGGTGATGTCGAGGTCGCGGAAGTCGTGCAACTCCCCGCCGTCGATCGTATACTGCCGCTTGCGGAACAATTCCCCGTGCTCCGTACCCGTTTCCGTCTCGTAGGAAATCGGCCCGATGCGTCCCTCGTAGTAGACGTTGGCAATCGGCGAGCGCCAGTCCACGATGACCGGCTCTTGGGTATCGGGGCGGAACAGCGACGCTTTGCCGATGTAGAGAGGTTGGATCTGGTCGTAGTTCTCCGGCTTCACATCGATTCGGCAGAAGTACGGCTTGCTCTGCACTTGTTGCAGTTGGCGCAAGTTTTGCCGTGTCATGTCCAAGAACCGTGCCGAGGTCAGCAGGGCGATATATCCCTCCGAACCGTCCAAAGAGTTCAAGCGGGCATACGCGTCCTTGATGTCGGCGCGAAACGCATCTTCGTTGCGCTCGCTCTCCGTCAGAACCAGCCCGATGTATTCCTTCGTCGCTTCCAATCGAGTCCGTTCATTTGCGTAATCCGGATGTTGCAAAATCGTCATCACGTCACCGTCCCTTCCGTTCATTCAGAAAAAAGTGCCCAATCAGTATATCACAAACTCTGGAAAATACATACATAAAAAGGAACCCACCCTCTCCGGGAGAGGGTGGGTTCTCATTTCTTCGACGATTAGCCCTGCGAGGTGAAGTTCTTGGAGACCTTCGTCGTGAGTTGGATCAGCGGTTCCCACAAACGGGTGAGACGCAGAACGACCCAAGTTGCCACCCCTGCCACCACAGCGCCGCCGACGATGTCCATCGGGTAGTGGACGCCGCCGTAGACGCGGGCGAATCCGACGACGATGGCGAGCGGCAGCAAGACATAGCCCCACGAACGCTTGCGAATCCAGAGCATCCAAGCGAAAACAAACGCGAGGGTCGCATGGTCGCTCGGGAACGAGTTCTCCGGCGCGTGCGGGATGAGTTGGTGCACGTCATGCACCATGAACGGGCGCGGGTGCGTGTACAGTTTCGCGATGATGTACGAGAGCAGGAAACCGCCCATCGCAGCCAAGAACGTATACAGCGACGTGCGACGGTTTTCCGTCTTCGCCGCCCCAGTGCCGAGGAACCAGAGGAGAAGCAGCAGGACGATGTACAGGTATTCGACTTTGTCCGCCAAGAAGACCAGTGAGTCGGACAGCCATGCCGGTGCATCCACGGTCAAATTGTTGATCCATTGGAACAATTCATAGTTCACGTAAGACAACTTCCTTTCTAACCATACTGAAAGTAGTCTAGCACAAGATCATGAAAAAGGGATGAAAAAAAGACGTGTACGATTTCGCACACGTCGCTTTTTTCTAGAGTTTCAGTTTGCCGGATGATTGGATTTTCACGTTGATCCGGATGTTTCGCAAGGATTTTTTGGAAAGCGGCAACGCGGCGTTGTGGGACAGGCGGTGCCAGGCTTGAGGGTTTTGACGGTACAATTGCAGTCCGAGATTGAGGATGTCAGACTTTTGATCAAGTCCCACTTCATAGCTCTCCCGGATTTCTCGTTCCATCTGTTCAACAACCGCTTGCCGAATGGTGTCTTCCGAAATTTTTTGGCAGACCTCCAACATCATTCCCTGCACGTTGATCTCGAGGTCGAACGCCACCTTGTCCCCGTCCAGAATCGGCTTGTAGATACACTTTCGCTTCCGGATCACCACCGCAGCAAACGGTTTGCCCTTTCTGTGCGTAAAAATGGCGCTTCGTCTATACTGCGGAGAGGTCCACCGCACTCCTTGCAAATCTTTTTGATCCACGAACCCTTGATATTTCCCGTTGAGGATGACGCCGACTCCTTTGACTTGCATACTCGGATGAGGCTCATCCCCCATTTTCCACCGCGTTTTTGAGATGGAGAGAAACGGCAAGAGCGTCGTCTCTGCAGACTCGTTGATGGTGGAGATCACCTGATTGAGATACAACGGTTGGATCTCCGAACTCTGGCGGAACGGTTCCTCCGGCGACGTTAAGCGGGAGTAGAGGATCGAGAGGTTCATAATCGGCGTGCTCGAGAAGAGTTGGTCTAACGATTCCTTCGTCCCAAACGTCCAGATCGTATGCCGCATCTCATGGAACCGCCGCATCAGATCGATCGCTTGCATGGGGATGTTCGATTTGATGGCACGCTCCGAGAACACCAACCCCGAGATGTAAGCCCATGAAATTTGTCCTTGTTCCGTGCGATACAAGTCGAAAGCCGCTTGGTCAAACGTATCCCCGATCCCTTTGCCGATCGCAGCCTTTTCGGGGTGCCGCCCGCCTCCGATCTCTTGTTTGCTCAAATTGGAGAAGTCGATGACTTGCGCGTAGAGGATGTATTTTCCGTTCACATAATCCACGCCGAGTGCATTCAGATAGATAACATGCTCGACCTCTTTAAAGTCCCAACAACCGGTGAGCAAGGACATGGACAACACCAAAGCGAGAAACAACGAGGCCCGCCCTTTCATTCCGGTTCCTCCTCCAAGCGTTTCTCATTTTGCGTGTGAAGCACTTGCGGTCGTTTCTTCGAAGTTCCGAACGGGGCCGGCCAAAACATGCGGCGCAAGTCGGGGAACGCGACGGGAGACACCGGAGCGAGATAGGGGACGCCAAACGAGCGCAAATTCACCAGATACAGAAGCAACGCGAACCAGCTCACGAAGAACCCGAACATCCCGAATACGGACGACATCATTACAAAGGCCATGTTGAGCAGACGAATTGTACCGGACAAGTCCTGATTGCCCAAGATAAAACTTGCCACCGACGACGTGGCGACAATGACCAACAAACTCGGCGAGGTCAATCCGGCACTGATCGCCGCTTGTCCAATGATCAAGCCGCCCACGACCGAAAGCGTCTGCCCTACGGTCGCGGGCAAACGAAGCCCGGCTTCCCGAAACAGTTCAAACAGCAAGATGACGAGCAACGCCTCGATCGGGGCCGGCATCGGCACCCCTTGGCGCGAGACGACGATGGTCGCCAGCAGCGTGTACGGCAGTTGGTCTTGGTGATAGCCGTTCAGCGAAACCCAGAACGCCGGCAGCAACAGCGAGATGCAGAGCCCAACCACCCGCATGAAGCGCTGAAATCCCACAAATTGAAACATCGTCGTCGAGTCGGACGATCCTTGCAGCAGAAAAAACAGAGAGACCGGCGCGATGATGGCGGTGGGCGACCCGTCGACCAACAGGGCCACCCTCCCGTTTTCAATCGACATCGAGGCAAAATCGGGTCGCCCTGTATACGTGAACAGCGGAAACAAAGCCCGCTTGCCCTCCGCCAAATACTCTTCCAATTGTTGCGACGTTTGGATGGCGTCGATCTGTAGGTTTTTGAGCTTCTCCCGAATCTGTTCGACAACCGTGGGATTGGCGACGTCTTCCAGAAACAGCAGGGCGACTTTGGTTTTGGAGCGCGTCCCGATGGTGAACGATTCACAGAACATCGTGTTGGTAGGCAGTCGCTTGCGAATCAGGCCGACGTTCACGTTGATCTCTTCCACGAACCCGTCACGAGCTCCCCGGATGGAAATTTCGGTGCTGGGCTCGTCCGGTTTGCGCGAGGGAAGCTTTGCGATGTTGACCGTATACAGGGCATTCAAATCTTGAAACACCAAGAGCAAGTTGCCTTCGAAAACGGCACGAACCACCTCGTCCTTGGCAGAAGGGTCGGGGACTTTCGTCATCAGCAACGGCTTCCCCACTTCCAACTCCTCCGGAGTTTGGGGCGGTGTGTCACGAAACGCCGCAAGCAAATTGGGCAAGAGGGCTTGGTTGATCTGCCGCTCATCCACCAACCCGTTGCAATACACCAGCAACAGAGATTGTTGCCGCAAAACGCTTCCCAACCGCATCGTTTTAAACTCCACGTCGGAGCTCGACTGAAACCAAGCTCGCAAGTTCGATTCCATCTCCCTCACACCCCCTTTTGCTTTCTACGCACCAACACCAAGATCCCGACCACCAACGAGAACACCCACAACCAGAGCGTCAACATCGGAACTCCAAAGCGCGTCAACAGGTCAAAAAACTTCATATCGCTGATCGGCCACAGCACCAAAGCCCCGATGCACACCGACACACCCAGCATCACCCAGCGCCGTTGCTTCCGTTCCTTGACCCGAAGCACGTCGGGGATCAGGTACATCGAGAGGGAAATCCGCACAAAGGCGCCGCTCAACCATTGGTAGATCGAGAGGAAGTCAACATGCTCCACATAGCGTCCGATGTACAGCAAGCGCCACTCTTCATAGGCCGGATACCGCTGCCCTGCCGCTTCAAACACTCCAAACTCCGCAATCGCGCCAATCAACGGCCCCAATGTCAAGCCAAGGAACGCGAGACAAACGAGCAGAAATGTGCGGAATCGAATCGGTTTGCGCACGTGATGCTGCATCAACACCAGATACATCAATTCTGTAAAACCGGCCCCGGCGTAAAGCACGCCATTGAGTAGCGGGCTCCACCCATGTTCAAGAAACGGCAACAACTGGTGATAGTTTTTTTGATGCATGTTGCCAAACATGACAAAAAATCCGAACACAATCACAACCGGAATCAAAATGCCTCCTATCGCACCAACCGATTGAATTCCCGCCATCGCATTGACGAAACACAGCGCCAGAAACAGCACCAACAACGCAAGCGTCGGGGTCTGTGTCATATAGGAGACCTTTGTCCACGTCAACATATCCTTCAACGTACTCACGCTCACGAGCAGAAGATACAGAGCCACCCACACACCCAACACATTGGCGAGCCATTTGCCGTACGAGGTTTGAAACCACTTCATGAGATGTTGTTGGGAAGTTCGTTTCGTGATCACGTACAACAACGGCATCCAAAGCAACGCAAGGCCGGTGGTACCAAGTACGGAAATCCACGCATCCCGCCCCACTTCCTGCAAGATCATCGGGATGATGAGCACATGGTTCAACAGTCCGGTCGATCCAACCAAGAGCATTACGGCATGAAACGTCGAAATCGAGGGTTTCTCCATACCTCTCCCCCTCCCTCTTGAACTGTCTGTAGTTAGAGTGACCGTTTCCAGTTTTTCTACGCACATCCAGTATAAAAAAAGCGACAACTCCGGTGTGGAGTTGTCGCTTTTTTTATCGTCCCCGTCCGAAGAGTTCGAGACGGTTCATCCATTTTTCGATGCGGGCGTAGTCTTTAGTCAGGGTTTCGTCGAAGTGGATCTGCAATTTGCCATCGCGTTTGGAGAAATCCACTTTGTGAATGCCCGGTTCGTGGTCGAATTGGGTGAGCAACTCCGTCATCTCGTCGGAGTTTTTCCACAGCGGGGAGTAGAGTTCGATCTGTCCGGGGAGGTGTTGCAGGATCTCGATTTGGTATTTTTTCATCATGATCAAAATCCGGCGGCCGATCAGGAGGGGGAACATCGCGCACCTTCTTTGCTTTTTTCCCCATGCTATGTGAGACGAGGCGCGTTAAGACCGAAATTGGTACGCTGGCGATTGCGCGTTGAGCTTGTCAAAGGAGAAGCCTTGTTGGCGAAGTCCTTGGATGATGGCGGGCAGTGCGTCGCAGGTCGTGCTCTTGGCGAGTGCGTCGTGCAGGAGGATGACGACGGTGTCTTTGCCCTTGGATTGGGTGAGGACGTTGTCGATCAGCGTGGCAGCCGGGATGTTGTTGCCCGATGCATCGCCGCTGGAGACGTTCCAGTCGAAGTAGACGTAGCCTTCCTTGGTCATCTCGCCGGCGATTTTGTGCATGATGCCTTTGCCGCCGGCTTGGATGGAGACGGTGTTGTTGGTGCCGCCGGGGAAGCGCATCAGGGTGGTGTGGATGCCGGTGGCTTGCTCGATTTGGGCTTCGTTGCGGTTGAAATCTTCGAGGAAAGCAGGGAGGCTTTTGTAGATTTTGGTGTAGTTGTGCGAGTAGGTATGATTGCCGATGGCGTTGCCGTCGTTCACGATGCGTCGCAAGAGGTCTTGACCGTTTGGAGTGGAGTTGCCGATGACGAAAAAAGTGCCGTGGATGTGTTCGTTGTTCAGCGTGTCGAGGATGCGGGCGGTGTTCTCTGAAGGACCGTCGTCGAAAGTCAAGTAGGCGACTTTGCCGGGGATCGGTTGTGGTGTGGGAGGTGCAGGTGGGACAGATGAGATGACGTGCTGAGGTTTCGGGTCTGCTTCGGGAAGGTCCGACACTTTCTGGACTTCTCGCTGGACCGGGGCTTTGGACTGGGCGGTATTCTGAGAAGAGACTTTCTCCGTGTGGGGGAGCGCTTGTTCTGTGAGGACTCCGGTGAGGACCAGGGCGACGGCGGCAGCGAGTACGATATATGGTTTCATGAAAGGGGTCCCTCGAAATTGGTTTTTTGTCGATTCTCCTCTCTTTTTCTCGAATTTTCTGCAGACTCCTGCTGATGGTATGAAAAAAGGACCCGTCAAGTTTTGACAGGTCCTCTTTTCGTTCACGTATGAGGGTTAGTCGCCGGACGGGAAGTCGAACTTCGCAGGTTCCACGAAGTTGGGGCCTACTTCCACCGTGACGAGGGTGTGGCGTTTCAATTGGATGGTGCGCGGGTCGCCGGTGAATTCTTTGCCATCGACATAGACTTTCAGCGGGGAGCCGTTGGTGTAGCTCATGACGTGGGTCGCGTCGAGTTGTTCGCCCCAGATGTTGAAGAAATTGCCGAGCGTAAAGTCGCGCGCAATCGGAGACTCGATGTGCAGTTCGCCCGTTGCGTCATGGGTGTGCAACCAGTACAAGCAGTTGTTGCCCGGCTTGATCCCGATGTTCGCCGGAACTTCGACAGGCTGTCCGTTGTTGTAGATCGCCAAGTGCGCGTGTTCATGCTGCGTCGCGCCCTCCATGCTCTGGCACGAGATGTCGTCAATCGCCGGAGCGGCCGACGCCTGCTGTTGCGTATCGCCCGCCAGCATCCCCCAAATGATCGCTACGAGCAAAACCAAGACCGCTCCTCCGAAAATCCAAGTGAGGGTGTTGGAGTTTTTCTTCTTGGTGGTTCTTGAAGAGGAGTTCTTGGTATTGGGTTTGTTGTTTTTCGCCAAAATGCCTCGTTCCCTTCCGAAACGTAAATTCGTACCTACGTTATTTTACCATGCCCTACTAATGACCTGAAATAAGGGATGTGGCAAGATTGGTAAGATCCTGTGTCCGTTTGGATTTTATGAGGTCGAGGGTGGTTTCGATGGAGAGCGGTTTGGTGTGCAAGTGCAAGGCATGCGGTGTTCCTGGGAGAAGGGATAGATTCTCCTCAGGTGCTTGTTCGTCGGCGTACTTTGGGTAGATCAGGTGAACCGAACAGGGCTTAGACGTATCGCGGTGGAAGGAATGGGCGTAGAAAGAGAGTTGATAAATGTCATCATTATTAATTCGGTTAGGACCGTAGTTTTTGTATTTCACGTCTAGTACGAGATTTGTCTGGTCTGATCGGTTTTGAACGATGATATCTGGCTTGATTGAACGATAGCAATCCTCCCCTGAGCGGATGGCATGACTAAAACTTTTGTCGGGTTTGACTCGATAGGTAGGCTTCGGAAGATACGTTTGTAACAGTTTGGCTGAAAAACGTTCGAACAGATCGTTCATGTCCATGAGGAGTGAAAAGTATGTTTGGTCTCTCGCCTTGTACATATCTTTGAGAAATGTTTGGTGAATGATGTAGTAGGCAAGATCATGTGAAGTTTCGTAGTGCGCGTTCAAACGATTGTATTGAAAATGTGGCCATCCCAGTTCCAAATAGCTCTCGCAAAAGTCCTCAAATTCACCGAGTAAGCGGCGAACTCTTTTCTTTGTGGAACTTTGGATCGGAAGACGCTGTAAAACTTCTAAAGCTGTACGAAGGACTTGATTTTCAGGGATATCCGTAATCAGTTCATCAAAATGACAGTACATTCGAGTTGGCGTTGCATAGTTCATGCGCATGTTTATGAGAAAGTCAGGCCGCCCTCGCATTTGGTTGAGGTTATCTTCTAGGGTGACGTACTCTTTGACGATCCCGCTCTGTATCACCTTTTTCAATTCCTGCAAAAACATTCGGGCCAACAGCTCGACAAAATCACTTTTATCCAATTCTCCAGAGGTATCTCTCCAATTGTGATGTGGAATGTCATCGAGAAAACATAGCATTTCAACCAAACGAGAGAAGCCACGGTCGAACTTCGGGGTGATTTGGATTCGGAGGTTTGACAGTTCGATCACACCTACCCAGCTTTGAGCTCTTATCTGAAACCCTCGCTTGAGTTCTTCAAAGTAAAAGCGGTGCTTGTCCTTGTAACGAGTAAGTTCCTTTAGAAAGAGACGGTCATCATCGGTGAGCAATTTGTGTGGGAGTACCTGTGAGGTTTCATACTCCTTCAATTCAACAGTTTCCTTTTTCATGAACCGTCCCCGAAGTGAGTGCGAATAGAATTAATGAACAGTGTAAGGTCAACGTTGTCGAATGGCTCTCGGTTGATCATTTCTTCTGTCGCATTCACCAAGCCCGCGCCTACAATATCAGCTAAATCGTTATAATCGTCGTAGCAATATTCTTGGATCAAAGGAATGATATCCATATCGAATATGTCTCGGATTTCTTCCACGCTGGTAACTTGTTTTCCGTCCTGCATAAAATATGCTTGGCCAATCTGCTTGTCCCGTCCAAGACCCTTCTCCATTAAATATACGTTCAGTTTTTGTAGAATTTGACCCGGGGTTAGATCAAGCTCGTCAATTTTTGTTTTGAACAACGAGTAGTCAGGCATTACTTCAATAAACGCGAACCGACGTTTAAGAGCAGCATCCATCATCTTGATACTTCGGTCTGAAGTATTCATGGTGCCGATAATATTAAGATTATTTGGTACGAAGAACCCTTTTTTACTATATGGAAGAAGAACCTCCTCACCACGCTTATCCTTTTCCATAATTGTTATTAGCTCTCCGAAAATCTTTGGGACATTACCACGATTAAGTTCGTCAATGATGAAGTAACGAGGAAACGAAAATTTCATATTATCAACAAAACGTTTTAATATACCACTTTCAAGATGAAATGAAACAACACCAACGTTCTCGCTTTCAGTTATCATTTCTTTTGGTTTATACCCTTCGATAAAATCTTCGTAAGTATAAGAAGGATGAAATGTACATATGCATAACGGTTGTAACAAACTAATCGCTTCCCATTCTTCACTTTTATCCAATTTATTTTTGATTTTTTGTAAATTCTCATCCGACACCTTTCCTGAATAGTATTTCACTGTACCGAAATTAATATTTTTACCTGTGTATACATCGGAGATATCAACTTTATTTTTAAGAAATAACACATGCGATATGGTTAATCTATTTTTGTCGAGTGACAAACTATCAACTTCACCTATTCCAACGCATAAAATTCTATCGTCATTGTACTCATTTATGAATACTAGCTGTTTTTCCTCGAAGTTATAACGAGAATTATTTAATAGGTTGAATTTTCCTATTCCATTCTCATTAAATATACCTCCATGTCCCTCCTTATCTCCTAAGTAAAATATTGCGGAAGCTATCACTGTCTTGCTCAATTTCCAATCGACAAACTTTTTTGCCATATACGTCTTCCCTGTCCCCGGGGGTCCGTAGAGAATGACTTGGCCTTTTCTTTGGAGGGCTTTGTCGATGCGGTGGAAGAGTTTGAGTTCGGAGTCGGAGTAGTTTTGTTGCGTTTCGTCGCTCATGTGGTTCAGTCCCCTTTTAAGTGATGCTAATTTTTTCTAGTTTTATTGCTTCGATTCCTGCTGATAGTACCTTTCGTGAACAAAAAAAGATAACACCCTCTCGGTGTTGTCCTTTTTCTAACAAGATAATGAGAATTGTACGTTCACGCGACGACGCCACACGCTAAATGAAAACCCCCTGCCGGATCAGCAGGGGGTTTTTCGCATTACTTCTGAACTTTGACGGTGGTTTTCCCAACGATGAGGAACCCGTTGTTGTAGCCGCGGAGCTCAAGGGTTTGAGTGCCCGGGCTCCAGTCGAAGTTCGAACGCTCGAACTTGAACTGGCCGTTTTTCGCTTGTTGGTAGTAGCCGTTGTTGCTGGTGAGCGCCTTCACGCCGTTGAGGGTGATGGTGTTCAGGTCAAAGCCTTGGGTCAGGAATCCGCTCGGGAGCCCCGTGCGGACGGTGAACTCTCCTTTGTTGCCTTTGATGACGCTCGGCGTTACTTCGACCGTGACCGGGATGTACGCGGTGAACGACTTCGTTGCATGGATCGATTGACCGGATGCATCGGTCGCCGTGACCGTTACTTTGTACTCGCCCGGGAGCAGAACGAACAGGTTGTCGTGAATCTCGAAGGTACGGATGCCGAACGGCCCGTCGATATTGACTTTCTTCGAGACGATGTTGGACTGCAGGTCGTTGAAGGTCACGATGTTGCGCAGGTTGATGAAGGAACCGATCGCGTATTCGTCGTTGAGGTTGAACGTAACCGTCGGCGGCGTGTGGTCGATCTTGACCTGCAGAGACTTCGGAGCTTCTTGGTTGCCGGCCGTGTCAACGGTGTAGTAGCTGACCGTGATCGTGCCGTCTTGGGTGACGGTGACGGAGTTGCCTGCCACATACGGTGCGCCGTTGATGGAGTAGTAGGTGTTCGCCACTCCGGAAGCTGCATCGGTTGCGGTGAAGTTCACGGTCACATCGTCTTGGGTCCAGTCGGTCGGGACGTTGGATGCCGCGGTGACCGGAGCCGTTTTGTCAAGCTTGACGGTGATGGTTTGGGACTTTTCTGCGTTGCCCAGTTGGTCAACGGAGTAGAAGGTGACGGTGTTCTCGCCTTCCTTGGTCAGCGTGAAGGAAGTTCCTTCGACAGACGGGCCTCCGTTGATGCTGTAGTACGTTTTGGCAACGCCGCTTTGTGCGTCAGACGCGGTCAGGTGGACCGTGACGTCTTGGTTCGACCAGGCGGTCGCTGCATCGGACGTGGTGGTCGGTGCCGACTTGTCGAGTTTGACCGTTACGGTTTGCGATTTCTCCGCGTTGCCTGCGTTGTCAACCGAGTAGAAGGAAACGACGTTCGTGCCTTCGTTGCTCAGGGTGACCGAGGTGCCTGCTGCGAAATCAGAACCGTTGACGGAGTAGTAGGTGTTCGCCACGCCGGATTGAGCATCCGTTGCGGTGAAGTTGACCGTGACATCTGCGTTCGACCAGTTGGTCGGAGCGTCGGCGGTCGTGGTCGGTGCTGCTTTGTCGAGTTTCACTTGCAGGGTTTGCGATTTCTCCGTGTTGCCCGTCACGTCGACGGAGTAGAAGGTGATGGTGTTCACTCCTTCTTGGGTCAGAGCGACGGAGGTTCCTTCTACAAAGTCGGAACCGTTGACGGAGTAGTAGGTTTTTGCAACGCCGGATTGTGCGTCGGTTGCCGTGAGAGCAACGGTGACGTCATCCTTGGACCAGTCGGTCGGAGCAGTTGCGGTGGTGGTCGGTGCGGTTCTGTCGAGTTTGACTTCGAAGGAGTGCGCCGTTTCTTTGTTGCCCGCGTTGTCCAC